>JBIKKW010000198.1:0-3992 GCA_044360115.1 Bacteroidia bacterium | reverse complement strand
GAAGCATTGACCATGGTTTGCGCGCAAGTTATTGGTAATGATGTTGCTGTTTCAATAGGCGGTGCAACAGGCCATTTTGAATTGAACGTATTTAAACCGTTGATCGCAGCAAACGTATTGCAAAGTGCGCGTTTAATTGGTGATGCTTGTGTAAGCTTTAATGATAAATGTGCAGAAGGTATAGAACCAAACTTACCAATGTTAAAGCAACACTTAGAGAACAGCTTAATGCTTGTAACCGCGCTAAACCCGCATATTGGATACGAGAACGCAGCAAAAATTGCGAAAACAGCTCAC
Organism: Bacteroidia bacterium; assembly: GCA_044360115.1. GTDB lineage: Bacteria > Bacteroidota > Bacteroidia > B-17B0 > Aurantibacillaceae > Aurantibacillus. The sequence continues at coordinate 3,695 of JBIKKW010000198.1, read as the reverse complement.
AAAGAAGGTAAAACTTTACGCGAAGCTGCAATTGGTTTAGGATTATTAACCAACGAACAATTTGATGCGTGGGTTAAGCCTGAAGATATGATCGGAAGTTTGAAATAATAATTTAGATCGAAACAAATAAATTAAAAGGCGGTTAATCACCGCCTTTTTTTATTCCTTAATAAGTGCGCCTTTTCCGTCTATTTTACCGGAAACAGATGCGGGATCTCCTTTGTAATAAATGTTCCCCGATTTCCAAATGTGATAATCGAGCGTCCCGCCATTAGGGGCATTAATGTATGCGTTTGCCAATGAAACATTTTCAATGAAAACATAACTTGTTATTGTACCTTCATTGGCATACAAATAATTGGTGCCATTCATGTAAGTGAACAATCTATTGGTTGTACCTTTTAAATAAACATTACCGTTACCATGTGAACTGGTGCTAATTTGGTTGTAAGTACCATAGAGTGTAATATCGCCACCTTCTGACCTAACAGAAATTGTATCCTGAATAAAATTCTTAGAGGTTAAAATATTTCCAATGGAATTTGTAACAACGTATTTAAAATTCGGACTAAAAACCCTCATCGTGATCTTATGGTTGTAGCCCCTCACAAAATTACATTGATTTGTGTTATCAATGGTTAATGATCCGCTTTCCACACTTGTTTTTACCTTATCTAATATATTAGCACCTCCTGTTATCTCTGCTTTATATTCAGTTCCGTTTTCAAGTGTTACTTCAATATTTGCATCTAAAACTATTGTGTTAAATGGTAATAAGGTTCTGGTTACTGTTTCTGTTGCACCAGTTCTTTTAAAACAATCCGGTGAGCTCGACTTATCGCATGAAGCTATAAGCAATACGAGGATCATAAAACCATATGTGTTCTTAAGTTTCATTTACAAATTGATCCTATAACCTATTCCGTAATCAAAACAATAGGCTACTGCCCAATGTGTTCTTAATCCAAAGGCCACCATTAATCCTTTGTCGCCAATATACCTCACACCTAACCGATGAAAGAACAAACCATCCGGATTTGTTACTTGTTTTAAATAAACGCCCATTTCAATTGGTAAACTTATTCGGCCTATGTTGTATGAATACGAGAATTTCGGTCCGTATCGCAATTGATCGATAAGTGTTGGGTCGCTAAAGCCGGCATTTTTTACATCTTTCACGTAATTTTTTTCATAGAAGATATCAAATCCTAATCCGAACTTATGTGTGTTTCTTCTGTTAAAATTATAGCCAATAGACAAACACGATGTGAGGAGTTTCTTGCCCATAATTTCACCATCATTAAATCCATATGAATTAAGAATGGTTATTTCGTTCTTGCTTTTTACACATGTTGAACTATCAATTTTAGAACAGTCGGTTGTTTTATTAATTAAATTAAAATTAAATGCTGCCCCTACTCCAAAAACATTCAAGCCAAGGTTTGGCGATTGTGATCTGCCGTTGCTAATATGCGAGAACATGAAGCCGGGTTCTAAACGCATATTTTCATTGATCTTGATATGCCAAAACCACTTGAACTGTACGTAGGCATTAACCATGCTCCCAATAGCAATATTCTTTTGGTTCTCATAAACATCAAAATGCTTGGTCATAAATGCAGTACCCCAACACAAACGCAAAAACAAGCGCGATGCTTTTTCTTTTTTACTTAAGGGTATCTCGGCAAAAGGCGCTACAACAAAACCGTATCCTAGTTCTTTAGGATTGGCGTAATCGATCATAGAAAGGTTAATACCTATGTCGGGTTTGTTGTTTTCGAGCTGCCACAAGCAATTGCCACGGGTAGGTTTTACAATATTTATCTCGTATGTTTTAGGGTAACCCTTAATTAAATTACCCAGTGTGCTGCGGTGCTGAATGATAGCGGCAAAATTCACATAAGGCTTTATTTGCCAAGCAGGTTCAGATATAATTCCGTTTTGCGAAAACAAATACGCTTGAAAAAGCAGAAATAGCGCTATGAACTTAATACGGACCATCCTTTTAGGCTTACAAAAATAATTAAAATTTAATTTTACTCAAGCGGGCTATTGTTAAAGTTTTCTTTAAATTTGAGAGATACAACAATGGTGTGGTAAAATGTTCAAACTAAAAAACATAGCTTTTTATTTTATAACCATTGTAGTTTTTGCTGTTTTGATCTATTTTGTGATCCATAACGGCAAAACCCTCGAATCAACTAAGAATATCTCTATTCCTTCGGGAAATTATGGCGCAACATTCGATCAGATCAATGAATTGGTGAAACACAACATAACTCATCCATTGGCAATATTGCTCTTACAGATCATTACTATCATTTTCTTCGCCCGTACTTTTGGTTTTATCTTTAATAAATTAGGTCAGCCTTCTGTTATTGGAGAGATCATTGCAGGTGTATTCCTTGGCCCATCCTTTATGGGATTGTGGTTTCCTGAATACAGTCATTTTTTATTTCCAAAAGAATCACTTGGTAATTTGCAATTATTAAGTCAAGTTGGTTTAGTGTTATTCATGTTTGTTATTGGTATGGAACTTGACCTGAAGATCTTAAAGAACAAAGCAAACGATGCCGTAATTATCAGCCACGCCAGTATCATCATGCCATTCGGACTAGGCATGTTGTTGGCGTATTATTTGTACGCTCAATTTGCACCTGCCGGCATTAACTTTTTATCCTTCAGTTTATTTATGGGAATTGCCATGAGTATAACGGCATTTCCAGTATTGGCGCGCATCATACACGAACGCAATCTTACAAAAACAAAACTTGGTGCCTTGGTAATTACTTGCGCCGCCATTGATGATATCACAGCATGGTGCATACTTGCAACCGTAATTGCTATTGTAAAGGCAGGCTCCATCGCAGCTTCATTATTTACCATATTTTTAGCAATTGTTTTTGTTTTGATCATGATCAAAATAGTGCAACCATTCCTTAAAAAAATGGGTGAGATCTATTCAAACAAAGAGGTTTTAAGTTTAAACATTATTGCTGCCATTTTTGGAATAATGCTTATTTCCTCTTTTGTAGCCGAGATCATTGGTATACATGCTTTATTTGGTGCATTTTTGGCCGGCGTTATCATGCCACCATCTGTAAATTTCAGACGTATCTTAATTGAAAAAACAGAATCAGTTTCATTGGGTTTGTTACTTCCATTGTTCTTTGTTTTTACAGGTTTACGTACTCAAATTAGTTTATTAAATGAAGGGCATTTATGGCAAGTATTTGCACTTATTATTTTAGTTGCGGTATCAGGTAAATTTATTGGCAGTTCTCTTGCCGCGCGTTTTGTTGGGCAAAGCTGGAGAGATAGTTTGGCTATTGGCGCTTTGATGAATACCAGAGGTTTAATGGAATTAGTGGTATTAAATATTGGTTATGATCTTGGAATTCTATCGCCTGAAATATTCGCCATGATGGTACTAATGGCTTTGTTTACAACATTTATGACCGGACCATCGTTAGATGTGATCAATTACTTTTTTACCATTGAAAAAGATGAGAACATAAATGTGAAAAAACAAAATTTCCGTATTCTATTATCATTTGCCAATCCTCAAAGTGGTAAAAAGATCATTCGTTTAGCAAACATCATTTCAGGATACTCAAAATCAACCACCGAGATAACAGCACTGCACGTAACACCAAATGCCGATATCAATCAATACCAATTAGAAGAATACGAAA
>JBIKKW010000005.1:0-44451 GCA_044360115.1 Bacteroidia bacterium | reverse complement strand
CGTTACTTTATATGCAACCGATTCCATCAATTACTTTTGCGGAAGTTTGATCACAAAAACCATTAATATTACCAACGCGCCTTGTTTTGCCAGCAGTCAGTTTTCAATGGTTAAAGATTTGAGTGCAATGCCTGCTATCGTGTGGAATGCCATTCCTGCATATTCTACCAATGTGGTTAGCGCGGTTTGGAACTGGGGAGATAATTCAACCTCTACAGGCTTATTTCCTTCACATACTTATTCATCAACGGGGCAATATAACATTTGTTTAACGGTGAGTGTTTCTTGCGGACAAATGACCACCAGTTGTATGACCTCAACGATCACAAGAACCGCTGAGAATTCACAGATCGCTTCTGTAAAGGTTTTAAACACATCTACATCAATGAAGGAGGAAAGAGAGAACAGTAAAAAGGTTGTCATTTTCCCAAACCCTAATAAAGGAACTTTTCAGTTTTATGTAAAAGGTTCGCCAATGTTAGAAGTGAAAATTACCGATCTGCAAGGGAAAGAAGTTTACAAAGTTCATGTACTAGCTAATGATGGATTTTGTAAAATAAACCTGCCAAACAATTTAAAAGGAATTTACCAGGTAGATATAGAAGGGGAGAATGTAAAGCAAACGGAACGAATTGTTGTTATAAGGGATTAATCAGAAGGTTAAAATAAAAATCCCCGTTAATTTTAACGGGGATTTTTTTATTATCAAAAGGATATAAATTATGCTTTAAAATCCCAAGTCTCAAGGAATTTAGTGGTGTAATTTCCTGCTTTAAAATCGTCGTTTGACATTAATTTTAAGTGGAAAGGGATAGTTGTTTTTACACCTTCAATTACATACTCACTTAAGGCACGGTGCATTTTTGCGATAGCCTCTTCACGGGTTTGCGCTACGGTAATTAATTTACCAACCATACTGTCGTAGTTTGGAGGAATGGTATAACCACTGTAAACATGCGAATCAACACGAACACCATGTCCGCCCGGTGTATGTAAGGTTGTGATCTTACCCGGCGACGGAACGAAATTTTTAAATGGATCTTCGGCATTGATACGGCACTCAATAGCGTGTAATTGCGGGTAATAGTTTTTACCCGAAATAGGCACACCAGCCGCAACTAAAATTTGCTCACGGATCAGATCGTAATCAATTACCTCTTCAGTAATAGGATGTTCAACCTGAATACGTGTATTCATTTCCATGAAATAGAAATTACGGTGCTTATCAACCAAGAACTCTACTGTTCCTACACCTTCGTAACCAATAGATAAAGCAGCCTTAACAGCGGCATCACCCATGGCATCGCGTAGCTCAGGAGTCATGAATGGAGAAGGTGTTTCTTCAACCAATTTTTGATGACGGCGTTGAATACTGCAATCGCGCTCACTTAGGTGACATGCTTTACCGTATTGATCGCCTACAATTTGAATTTCGATGTGACGAGGCTCTTCAATGAACTTTTCCATATACATGGCGCCATTTCCAAATGCTGCTTCAGCTTCTTTACTCGCTGATTCAAAATTTGGAGCAAGATCCTCTTCCTTCCAAATGATACGCATACCACGACCACCGCCACCGGCAGTAGCCTTAATAATTACAGGGTAACCGATCTTTTTAGCATCGGCTATTGCCTGTTCAATATTTTCCAATAAACCTTCCGATCCGGGTACACATGGCACACCGGCTTTGATCATGGTTGATTTAGCATTACTCTTATCACCCATCGAATTGATCATTTCAGGACTTGCGCCAATGAATTTGATCTTGTTCTGACGGCAAATTTCGCTGAACTTAGCGTTCTCACTCAAAAAGCCGTATCCGGGGTGAATAGCATCTGCATTTGTGATTTCAGCAGCTGCGATGATGTTTGACATGCTTAGGTAACTCTCCTTGCTTGGAGGCGGACCAATACAAACTGCCTCATCGGCAAATTTAACATGTAACGAATCTTTATCGGCTGTTGAATAAACTGCAACGGTTTTTATCCCCATCTCTTTACAAGTACGGATAATACGTAAAGCAATCTCGCCACGATTGGCTATTAATATCTTTTTAAACATCTTAATAAATTATTTAATGTGTTTATGTGCAAATGTGCTAATGTTCTAACTTATTTTTGCTTTTGAACTTGAAATGATTTTACCCAATATCTTGCAAATTACTTCCAAGTCCAAGAGTAACTTATTCTCTTTAATATACCCCATTTCTAAACAGATCAGCAACCAGTATTTAGTTTCTTCTGCTTCTTTTGCGGCTATTTTTAATTTATGAATAAAATCAGCTTTGCTTTCTGCACCTTGAGCTTCATAAACATTAGCACCAATAGAAGTACCAGACCTGCTTAGTTGATTAGCTATAGTAAACTTTTTTTTATCCTGCAGTTCATCTGTTAATTTTAAAATTTCAATCGAAAATTTGAATGAATGTGTTAAAATTGGATTGTCTGTCGGATGATTTAACATAGCTTATTGTTAATTGTATGCTAACGGACAAATTTGCACATTTATCTATTAGCACATTTTCACATTAAGAAGGGTCTACCAAAAATAAAGGTTGATCGTATTCTACAGGTGTAGCATCGTTAACCAATACCTTCACGATCTTACCTTTTACATCGCTCTCTATCTCATTGAAAAGCTTCATCGCTTCAATGATACAAACTGTTTTACCAGGATTTACCTCATCGCCAACAATAGCAAAAGGAGCTTTATCCGGACCAGAAGCGCGGTAGAAAGTACCGATCATTGGTGATTTAATAGTTACGTATTTCGACTCGTCGTTTCCGTTATTAGCCGGAGGAGTAGGTGTTTTAGTTTCAGCTACCGGAGCAGCTACTACCGGGTTTGCAACCGGCGCAACAACTTGGGCAACAGGTGTAGCAATAGCAGGGGCACTTTGAACAACCACTTGGTTAGCTGTTTTTGGTGTTCTGATCACTATTTTGATCTCTTTCGTTTCTAATTCAACTTCACTTACGCCACTTTTCGAAACAAACTTGATCAAGTCTTGAATTTCATTTAATTTCATTGTTTTGTGTTTTTAGTTAGTTGGGCAAAAGTAAAGGTAATTTTGATAAAAAAAAGGAAAAAACACCCCTTTTTTTAACAAAACGAGGTTATTTTCGATTAAAACACCAAAAAAATCGCTTGAAATTAATAAAAAAGCCTTCCTTAAAGTTAAGGAAGGCTTTGCAAATTAAATACTTATTTATTGTCCTTGACCGTGGCAGTTCTTATACTTTTTACCGCTACCGCAAGGACAAGGGTCGTTGCGGCCAATCTTTTGCTCTACACGTATCGGTTGGATCTTCGGTTTTTGAGGTTCTTCTTTTTCTTCTGTTAAAACATCTTCTCTCGACTCAACCAGTTTCTCACGTTTTTCCTGTGGTTGCTCCTGCGTGAAACGTGCCTGACGTTTAACTTCTTCTTCATCTTGCACAGGTAAACCGCCTTTCATTAAAAACGAAATAATATCCTTATTCGTTTTAATGATCATGTCTTTAAACAAATTAAATGACTCCAGCTTATAAATAACCAAAGGGTCTTTTTGTTCTAAAGCTGCATTTTGTACGGCTTGTTTTAAGTCGTCCATTTCACGTAAATGTTCTTTCCACGATTCATCGATCATGTTTAACACCACGTTCTTCTCAAAACTTAAAACCATATCGCGTCCTTTGGTTTCGTATGCCTTTTTTAAGTTGGCAACAATTTGTATGGCGCGAATACCGTCTGTGAAAGGTGTTACAATGTTTTCGAATTGATTATTCGGATTTGTGTAAACATCCTTTATCACCGGAAATACCTGTTCACTTATTATATGTGTTTTTTCGCGGTAATGCGCTTCAACGCCATTAAATAATTTTTCGATCAGATCATTTTCGCGGGTTGATTTAAATTCGCTTTCATTAACCGGACTTTCGATTCCAAACAAACGAATACATTCAAGGTTAAATCCATCAAAGTCTGCGCTATCTTTATATTCTGCAACAATGCTTTCAAGCACTTCGTAGATCATGTTGGCAATATCAATACCCAAGCGCTCACCGTATAACGCGTTCTTACGACGTTTATAGATCACATCACGTTGCGCATTCATCACATCATCATATTCGATCAAACGCTTACGAGTACCAAAGTGATTTTCCTCTACACGTTTTTGGGCACGCTCAATCGATTTGGTGATCATGCTGTGCTGAATAACTTCACCTTCTTTTAAGCCCATGCGATCCATTAGCGAAGCAATACGCTCACTACCAAATAAACGCATTAAATTATCTTCGAGTGATACAAAGAATTGCGATGAACCCGGATCGCCCTGACGACCGGCACGACCACGTAACTGGCGGTCAACACGGCGACTCTCATGACGCTCTGTTCCTATGATGGCCAAACCACCTGCTTCTTTAACACCAGGGCCAAGTTTAATATCGGTACCACGACCCGCCATGTTTGTTGCAATGGTTACAGTACCTGCTTTACCGGCTTCCGCAACTATATCAGCTTCTTTAGCATGCAACTTCGCATTCAATACATTGTGTTTAATGCCACGAAGTTTTAACATACGGCTTAATAATTCAGAGATCTCAACTGAAGTGGTACCAACCAGAACCGGACGGCCCGCTGCAACCAATTTCACAACCTCATCTATTACGGCATTGTATTTTTCTTTACGTGTTTTGTATACCAGATCCTGCTCATCCTTACGCGAAATAGCGCGGTTTGTAGGAATTTCAACCACATCCAATTTGTAAATATCCCAAAACTCTTGTGCCTCCGTTGTAGCTGTACCGGTCATACCGGCTAGCTTATTGTACATACGGAAGTAGTTTTGTAAGGTAATAGTAGCGTAGGTTTGCGTAGCAGCCTCGATCTTTACATTTTCCTTTGCTTCAATGGCCTGATGTAAGCCATCGCTGTATCTACGGCCTTCCATGATACGGCCGGTTTGCTCATCTACAATTTTAACCTGACCATTATCGATCACATACTCCACATCTTTTTCAAATACGGTATATGCTTTTAATAATTGGTTAACGGTATGAATACGCTCGCTTTTAATGCTAAAATCGCGCATCACCACTTCTTTGGCAGCTGCTTTTTCTTTCGGATCTTTTAAATTCTTTTCAATTTCGGCAACCTCTTCACCAACATTTGGGATCACAAAGAATTTTGGATCTTCGGTATTACCCGTAATAAAATCCAAACCTTTTTCGGTTAATTCCACATGGTTATTCTTTTCTTCAATGGTAAAATAAAGTTCAGCATCAATTTTGTGCATCTCCTTATTTTGATCCTGCATGTAGTAATTTTCAGTTTTTTGCTTTAACTGCGCCACACCTTGTTCGCTTAAGAACTTGATCAATGCACTGTTTTTAGGTAAACCACGGTATGCACGCAATAAAGGAATTCCGGCTTCTTTCTCTTTACCTTCGGCCATTAACTTTTTGGCTTCCGCTAAAAACTGAAGTACGGTTTGCTTTTGAATGTTCACCAATTTTTCAATACGCGGCTTGTACTCGTTAAATTCGTGTCTGTCGCCTTGAGGAGTTGGACCACTAATGATCAATGGTGTACGGGCATCATCAATTAAAACCGAGTCAACCTCGTCAACAATAGCAAAATTGTGTTTACGTTGCACCAGCTCTTCGATATTACGGCTCATGTTATCACGCAGATAGTCAAAGCCAAATTCGTTATTGGTACCGTATGTGATATCACAATTGTAGGCTGCGCGGCGTTCTTCGGTGTTTGGTTCATGAAGGTCGATACAATCCACACTTAAACCGTGGAATTGGAACAACGGTGCATTCCATTCGCTATCACGTTTTGCAAGGTAGTTGTTTACTGTAACCAAGTGAACACCTCTGCCGGTTAATGCATTTAAGAAAACGGGTAGGGTAGAAACCAAGGTTTTACCTTCACCGGTTGCCATTTCTGAGATTTTACCATGATGTAAAACCATACCACCAATAAGCTGAACATCGTAATGTACCATATCCCAGGTGATCTCGTTTCCGGCAGCCATCCAGGTGTTTTTCCAAGTAGCTTTGCCATTGGCGATCTCAACATTTTTATGGGTTTTAGCGTGGTTGGTGTCAAATTCGTTGGCATTAACAACCAATTGCTTATTGTCTTTAAAGCGGCGTGCCGTTTCTTTTAAAATGGCAAACGCTTCCGGTAAAATGTCATTTAATTCTTCTTCAAGTTTTTTGGTGATCTCCTTTTCGATCTCATCAATTTCCTTGTAAAGTTCTTCCTTTTCGTTAACATCCATTTCAGCATTCGAATCGATCTTTGCTTTTATGGTCAGTATCTCATCATTTTCCTCTTTAACAGCTTCCTTTAGTTTTAATTTAAGGGCATTTGACTTGGCACGCAACTCATCATCGCTAATTGTAGCCAGGCCTTTAAAAATGGTGTTAATTTCGGTTACTTTTGATTGTAACGCCTTTATATCTTTTTCACTTTTAGTGCCAAATAGTTTCTTAAGAATATCAAACATGTTCAAATTTTGTTTAAGCCTATAAATGTAAGAAATTTTGACGATAAAAGGCTTTAAATGTAATTAACAAAAGATGTTAAGTTTTGGCCAAAAATGGTACGCCTGTCAAGTAATTTAAACCACTTATGATTCTAATTTTACTTTTCATTAATAAAAAGCTAAATTAGTGCTATCATGCCCCTGTTAAGGAATATATTCTTCGTTCTTCTCTTATTTGGTAAGGGTTTTACTGCATTTGCACAGCAATATTATTTTAAGAATTACAGTGCCGAAAACGGATTGCCGTTTGTACAGGTTTATGCCATTTTTGAAGATAGCAAAGGGTTTTTGTATACGGGCGGATATAGCGGAATTAGCAGGTTTGACGGTAAAGAGTTCACCAACATCACCACCAAACACGGCTTAAACGATAATAATGTAAACACCTTTTGTGAGGATGATGAGAACAGGATATGGATAGGTACAAAAGCCGGTTTAAATATTTTAAAAGATCAATTGGTATTAAAGATCGATTGGAATATTGATTTGAGCGCCTATAATATTTTAAGTTTAAAGCATCAAAAAGGAGGAGCAATTTATATTGGTACTTCAAATGGTTTGTTTACATATAAAGACCTGAAGCTAAAACGTATTGAACCAACCAATGGTGTTGAAATACATGATATTATTGTAAATAAAACAAGTGTTTACTGCGCAACCAACAAAGGACTAATGAAGTTGGAAGGTGAAAGCGTTTCGTTCATTACAACCAAAAACGGACTTTCAAGCAATAATATTAACTGTTTGGCTCTCTCGCCAATGGCAGATGTGTTGAGCATTGGTACCACCAATGGATTGAACTTTTTGAATTTAAAGAACGGTAAGATTGTTTCGTATTATGTTGAAAATGGTTTGATCGACAACAATATTAGTTGTTTGCTTTATGATGCTTCAGATGAATTGTGGATAGGCTCTCAAACAGGATTAATAAAATTTGAGAATAACGAATTCAATTATTACAATATTTATTATGATAACAATTCAAACCTTATTCGTTGTATTTTAAAAGATACGGAAGGAAATGTTTGGTTTGGTACACATAGCGGTATTTACCGTTACCGCGATAATTCGTTTTCTACGTTCGATAATATTAATGGTCCGGGTAATGCCTTTATTTTTGAGATCTTCAAAGTAAATAATGAACTGTTTGTGTGCAGTGAGAATAACGGTATTTATAAATACACCAATGGTTATTTTAAACGATATGGTATTGCCAATGGTTTGCCCAGCAATATTTGCCGAACAGGAACCGTAAATATGAATGGCCGTGTGTTTTTTGATACCGAAGGCGGAATTGTTGAAATGAAAGGCGAAACATTCGTGAAAATTCCTGTTTCAAAACAATTGGTTTCTTCGCATTATAAAATGTATTGCGATAAGAATGATCGGATATGGTGTGGTGGTACAAACGGGGTGGCTACATTTTCATTTAACTCCAACAATAAGATAGATACCGCGTTTTTGAAATTCCCTACTACTAAAGAGGAGTTTAGTGTGAATGATATGTGTGAAGATGAACAGGGTAATTTATTTATTGCAGTTTATCAGTTAGGTTTGTTTTGCTATAATGGGAAAGAAATATTTGATTATGGAAAGTCTTTAGGGATAGACAGGGGAGATATTGTTTCGGTTAAATGCACTAAAAAGTATTTATACGTAGCCACTTTAAATGGATTATTGATCGTTGATGTTAAAACAAAAACGTATCAATTTATTACGCAAAAAGACGGATTAATTTCTGATATTATTTACTCCTTAGGATTTGCAAAAAACAACTCGTGCTTATGGATAGGCACAAACATTGGTGTGTGCGAATTAAACATCACTGAATTTGAAAATAATGGCAAATTGAATTTCAGATCTTATGGTAAAAACGAGGGATTTGCCGGAATTGAATGTAACTCAAATGGTATTTTTGAAGATACCGATGGTACTGTTTGGTTCGGAACCGTGAGCGGATTGATCAAACACTTACCCAATAATTACCTTCATAATAAAAATCAAAACAAATTAAATATTTATAAATTTAAATTGGCTGATAATGATACCATTTTAACGAGTGGTATTAAAATTCCTTATAGCAACAATAATATTACGTTTTATTACAGAGGTATTTGTTTAACCAATCCTGAGAAGGTTTTGTATTCAAAAAAGCTGGAAGGATACGACATGGCGTTTAGTTTGCCTACCGAGGAAAACTTCACCAAATACACCAATTTAGGTCCGGGTACATACACTTTAAAGGTCATTAGTTGTAATAACGAAGGCTTGTGGAACGAACAACCAACCACCTTTGTATTTACTATTTTAACACCATTTTACCGCACTTGGTGGTTTGCTTTGCTCACTGTTTCAATTACAGGATTTGCAGTTTATTTTGTTTTTAAGATCAGGTTAAATAACATCAAAAACAAGCAACAAAAAGATTTTGAACGAAAGGTTGAAGTGAGTAAAATCGAGTTAAAGGCCTTACGCGCTCAAATGAATCCGCATTTTGTATTTAATTCATTGAACTCCATACAGCATTATATTTTTAATAGCAAAAGCGATGAGGCGGTTAAGTATTTAAATAAGTTTGCTAAGTTGATGCGCGTTATCTTAAATAATTCTGATAAACCAACGGTTGCTATTGAAGATGATCTGGAAGCATTGAAATTGTATTTGGAGTTAGAACAAATGCGCTTTGAAGATAAATTTGAATATAAGATCGAGATCGAAGATAATGTTGATCTGGATTACGATATTATGCCGCCTATGCTTTTACAGCCTTATGTTGAAAATGCCATTTTACATGGCTTAACACCTCGTGCCGAAAAAGGGATGTTGCATATTGGGATACGAAGCGAAGAAAATTTTATTGTTTGTACCATTACCGATAATGGCATTGGAAGAAAACGTTCTGCTGAAATAAAGCGAACCATGCCGGGAAATAAACATAAATCGCTGGGAATGAAAATTACCGAAGAACGTTTGCGTATTTTAAATGAGATCAGTAAAAGTGAACATAGCGTTCAAATAACCGATCTTGAAAATGCCGATGGAAGTTCGGCAGGAACCAAAGTTGAATTGTATGTTCCTATTTTATAATTTGTATATTTAATCTGTTGAATTATGATAAAAACATTAATAATTGAGGATGAACAAAAAAGCAGAGATGTGCTTTTGAAGATCATTGAAAAAAATTGTCCGCAACTTGAAGTTATTGGTACAGCTGAAAATGTTTCGGATGGCGTTGAAAAGATCAAATCATTAAAACCCGACCTGGTGTTTTTAGATATTACCATGCCCGATGGCAGCGGTTTTGATCTATTAGAAAAGGTACAAGGTTATAAATTCGATCTTATTTTTGCTACGGCAAGTAATAACCATGCCATACGTGCCTTTAAATACAGCGCTTGTGATTATTTATTAAAGCCAATTGATGTTGAGGAATTAAAAAGTGCTGTTTCGCGAATTGAAAAGCATAAGAATGAAATACCTGACATGCAAAATCTGAACTTTTTAATTCAGCAATTAAAACGCAGCGATGATAATTTTCAAAAGATCACATTGCCAACAGGTAATGCTTATGAGATCATTAACTTAAAGGATATTGTGCGTTGCGAAGCAGATGGCAGTTATACCTACTTTTATTTAACGGATAAACGCAAACTAATGGTAAGTGCCAGCTTAAAACATTACGAAGAGCTTTTACCGGAGCAGGATTTTATTCGTGTACATCATCACAACCTTATTAATATGAACCATGTGGTTCGTTTTTTGAAGGAAGATGGCGGCTATGCAGTAATGAGTGATGGTTCCAAAATTGAAATTTCGCGCCGTAAGAAAGATGTTTTTATGGATCGTTTAAAAAGCTTTAAACTGATCTGAACCTTTTAGTCAAAGCGGTTTTTAAATGAGTGAATAACTCATCTATTAATAAGATATCAATTAACTTTGAACGAATTGGTATTACTATGCGCTATTTTTTGATCATTATTATTCTAATCAATCAGTTTGCTTTTTCGCAGCAAAAAAAGAAAGTGCTGTTTATTGGGAACAGCTACACCTATGCAAATAACTTGCCTCAATTGTTAGCCGATCTGGCATTAAGTAAACAAGATACAGTTGTGTTCGATCAATCGGTTTTTGGTGGATTTACCTTTGCCAACCATTGCTCAACAGCGCAAACCTGGCAAAAGATCCATTCAAATAATTGGGATGTGGTTATTTTGCAAGCTCAAAGTCAGGAACCATCATTTTCTCCGGCGCAGGTAATGACCGCCACTTATCCATATGCTAAGCAATTAAATGATTCTATTAAAGCAGCAAATGCATGTACGGAAGTGATGTTTTATATGACATGGGGACGAAAGAATGGCGATGCATCCAATTGTGTGAATTATCCTCCGGTATGCACCTATGCGGGTATGCAGGCGCGTTTAAGAGAAAGTTATTTGATGTTTAGTGATAGTTGCAATGCTACTTGCGCACCAATTGGTGTTGCCTGGAAAAAACACGTTAATGCTTTTCCTTCTGTTGATCTTTATTCGCCTGATGAAAGCCATCCGAGTGTTCAAGGAAGTTACTTAACAGCCTGTGTTTTGTATAGCAGCATTTTTAAAAAGAATTGCAGTGGTGCTACTTTTTTGGGTGGATTAACAAGTACAGAAGCATCAAATATTCAAAGCATTTCCGGCTCAACGGTACTTGATAGTTTATCGGTTTGGAATATTGGCAGCACCAAGCCAAAACCAGGTTTTACTTATTCGCAGATATCTTCAAATACCTTTCAATTCAATAATACATCAAGCAATGCAACAAGTTTTAACTGGTCGTTTGGTTCAACGAGTGTAAATCCCATTTATACCTTCACTTCTAATCCGCCTTATCAAATCACATTAAAAGCGTTTAATGCATGCGGAAGTGATTCTGTGAATCAGGTAATTGTACCGGCTATTTTGCGTGACCATGTGATTGACAGCTGGTGTGAGGTCTTAAATCCTTGCATAGATCATCAACTCCAATTAAAACTTTATAACACAAGCGTACAACGATTGGAGATCTATGATCTAAATGGAAAACTTATTGATGCTGTTAAAGAATTAAACGCAAAACACGTATATCCATTAAAGGAGAATTTAAATGGTTTGTATATTTTGAAACTGACCGACGAAGAGGGGAGATACAGATCGTATAAATTGTTGATCCATTAAATTTTTTCTACAAAACCTTCATCAATATGCAAGTGATGCGATTTGCCGGCAGCAACCGCTAATTCATCGCAACGGTTATTCTCAACATTGCTGGCATGCCCTTTTACCCAATGAAAATGATGTTTGTGCGGATCATAGATCTTTAAAAAGCGCAACCATAGATCAACATTGGCCTTATTCTTAAAATTTATTTTTATCCAGTTCTGCAGCCATTTTTGATTGATGGCATCAACAACATATTTGCTGTCCGAATAAATTTTTACCGTTATCTCCTTGTTCTTTATACTCTCCAATCCAACAATTACGGCCAACAGCTCCATGCGGTTGTTGGTGGTGCGTTTAAAACCTTCGCTTATTTCTTTGCGTTTACCAGCATATTTTAAAACCACGCCAAATCCACCCGGACCAGGATTTCCGCTTGCAGCGCCATCTGTATAAAGTTCAATATGCGGGTTTACTTGAGTCAATTATTTAATGTTTAGGTTCAAAAAGTTATCGCCATTAACAAAGCCTTCCAGTTTATCACCGATCTTTACCGGTCCCACACCTTCTGGTGTACCCGTAAAAATAAGATCGCCAACTTTTAAGCTTACAAATTGTGAAACGTAACTAATGATCTTGTCAAATGAAAATATCATATCATTAACGTGGCCAACTTGTTTGCTATTACCGTTTATCTTTAATTCAAATTGAATGTTGCTAAGGTCAAGTGTGCTTTTGTTCACAAATTTGCCAATGGGAGCGCTGTTATCAAAAGCTTTGGCCTTTTCCCAGGGTAAACCTTTTTCTTTGCATTTGGCTTGTATATCGCGTGCGGTAAAATCTATTCCCAAACCAATTTCGTCATAATATTTATAGGCAAATTGCTCTTCAATATGTTTGCCGGCCTTTGAGATCTTTATCACCAATTCAATTTCGTGGTGCAGATCATGTGTGAATTCAGGAAAATAAAAATCTTCATCCTTTAACAAAGCGGTATCGGGTTTCATAAAAAACACCGGTTCTGTAGGCAGATCAGCCTTCATTTCTTTGGCGTGTTCGGCATAATTTCGGCCAATGCAAATAATTTTCATTTGTTTTATCTTTAATAGTAATGTGCTACCTTTACGCAAATTTAGTATTTAATTCATTGTAACCTTTATGAACGAAAAATTTGATATCATAGTTGTTGGTGGCGGCATTGTAGGATTGGCAACAGCATACAAGTTAACTTTAATGCATCCGAATAAAAAGGTACTTGTTCTTGAAAAAGAGAAAGAAGTGGCAGCCCATCAAACATCTCATAATAGTGGCGTTATTCATAGTGGTATTTATTATAAACCGGGTTCGTATAAGGCTATCAATTGCGTTTCGGGTCGTAGAGAGTTGGTGCAATTTGCCAAAGAATACAAGATACCACATGATATTTGCGGGAAGATAATTGTTGCAACGGATAAGAGTGAGTTGCCACATATGAATAAGGTATATAATAACGGTATCGCAAATGGAGTAGAAGATATTGAGATCATTGATTCAAAAAGAATAAAGGAAATTGAACCCTATTGCGAAGGTATCTCAGGAATTTGGGTTGGATGTACCGGTATTATTGATTATGGCGATGTTGCCAGAAAATATGTTGAATTGATCCACGCTAAAAATAATGGCAGTAAGGTTTTAAATAATCAGGAAGTTGTTGGTTTTGAGAGAGGAGTAGAAGAAACAATCATTACTACGAAAACCGATAAATTTATTGGGAAATACGTGATCACCACGGCCGGTTTACAAGCCGATCGTATCGCTAAAAAAGAAGGGCAGAAAAGCGACGCGGCCATTGTTGGTTTCAGAGGCGATTATTACGATCTAACGCCAAAAGGATTAAGCAAGGTTAAAAACCTTATTTATCCGGTGCCAAATCCAAAATTCCCGTTCTTAGGCGTGCATTTTACACGCATGATCAAAGGTGGTACCGAGTGCGGACCAAACGCCGTATTTGTATTTGATAGAGAAGGGTATAGCAAAACAGCATTTAGTTTAAAAGATACTGCAGAGGCCTTTGGTTTTAAAGGAACCTGGAAGTTTTTTGCAAAACATTGGCAATTTGGATTGGATGAGTATCGTGGCGCTTTTAGTAAGACCTATTTCTTACAACGTTTGAGAAAGTTAATTCCTACACTTGAAATGGATGATATTGAGCCGGCACGTTGTGGTATTAGAGCCATGGCTTTGGGACCAAATGGCGAAATGTTGGATGATTTTAAAATAGAGAAACATGGTAACGCCATGCACGTTATAAACAGTCCTAGTCCCGCCGCTACAGCGAGCTTAGCGTATGGAGGGGAAATAGCAAAACAGGCAACTGAATACTTTAATTTAAAGTAAAATTAAATTAACTCAATTGCATTTGGGTACTTGCTCTTCCAGTTCTTAAGGCTTTCAGGAGTTCTAACCAAAATGGTTGTTCTTGCATCAATTTTTAATTTCACAAGGTAAGTGCTTCCTTTTTTTTCTGATCTTTTTAATGTTGCTTTCATGTGAATTTGTTTACATGTTATAACACAAATGTGGCTTAATTGTTGTGCTAATCCTAAACAATAAACGTTAAAATCGATTTAAATATCAGCATTATTAAAAGGCTATTTTGGTGCTATTAACAGGTTATAAACAAAAAAGCCGTCTCAATTGAGACGGCTTTTTTAAAAGATCAATTATTAATTAGAAATGTAAGTTGATTCTTAATGAACCAGCTGGAGCCCACATTGTGTTAGTGTTATCAGTATCTAAACTGAAACCACCATTTTTAGAACCTTCAATTTCAACAGTACCAATAGCATCAGTAGCACTTCCACCATTGTTACCAGTAGCTTCGTAAGAAGTTTTAGACTTACCAGTACTTGAGATGCCTAGACCCCAACCAAATTCACCACCTAAACTTAACTTAGGTAAAATAAAGAATTCAGCACCAATAAAACCACGTACTCCAAAACCAATAGTAGTACCATTTTTACGCTCAGTAATACGAGCATTACCACCATTTACAGTACCTTGGAAAATGTTACCAGCAGCAACAACGTTACCTGAACCACCAACGTTATCGTCAGTATCAACATCAACGTTTTGAGCTTGGTTAGGACCAGTTGGAGTTAAATTAACTGCTAAAGTGTTACCATAAGTATATTTATCTTTTGACATATTCATAAATAATCCTACTTCACCACCATAATAACCTTGTAAACGAGTTTTACCTTTACGCATTTCTAAACCACCTGATAAACCAATAGTAGTGTTAGATGATTTCCAGGTATTTTCAACCATTGTTGCAGCAGCAGGGAAACCGTTAGCAGTAAAGGCAGGAGCAGTACTCATACGATTTGCTTCCATTTCTCTTGTTGTAGCATTATTCAAACCAATACGTAAACTTCCGCGGTATGCTGTTTTAGCATCGTTAAAGTATTTACCAGTAATAATTTGTTGTGTATTATGGAAATCCCACGTTGGAGCCACATTAGCGGCTGTTTTACCAAACATGTTACCTGCATAATTTAAAAAAGGTGTAGCATCGATACCGATAGCCCAGTCACCAGCTTCAGGAAGAATTACTTCTTCCTTCTTTGATTTTAGTTCTTGCGCGAAAGAGTTGGACAAGCCTAACGCTAACGCTAATAAAGTAAGGGATTTTTTCATGGTTTTTGTTTTTATGTATGGCTAAATTAGCTTGAATTAACACGTCATAAATGCTTCATAATGAGGTGTTATAAACAGGTAACTGTTAACTGCCCGCTTTATTTTGTAATAAAGGTACAAATTTAAACTGACCGATCACTTGCTTTTCGAAGCTGGATGCAGTTGTTTTTTTAAGAATATTCATTTCTTGACTATCGCCCTCACCAATAGGAATAACAAGGATTCCGCCAACTTTTAACTGAACCAACAGGTCGTTTGGAATATATGGTGCACCGGCGGTTACAATGATCTTGTCAAAGGGTGCAAATTGCGGCAGGCCTTTATAGCCATCGCCATAAATTAATTTAACATTTGTGTAGCCTAAATAGGGTAAAAATAGTTTTGTTTTATCGTGTAACGATTTTTGTCGCTCAATACTATAAACTTTAGCGCCCATTTCAACCAGCACAGCCGTTTGATAGCCGCATCCGGTTCCTATTTCCAATACTTTTTCACCCGGAACAATTTCCAGCTTTTCGGTTTGAAACGCTACTGTGTAAGGGTGTGAAATGGTTTGTCCGGCTCCAATAGGCAAAGCTTTATCGCTATAGGCATGATCAAGCAAGGCGGGGCGGGCAGTAGTGGTATCAAAAAATAAATGACGAGGGATACGATTTATGGCACCAAGCACTTTTTCATCCTTAATTCCTTTCTCTTTCAACTGTTCAATGAGCTTGCGGCGCTTTCCTTGAAACAAATATTCGTCTTCCTTACTTACCTGATAAAACACAAAATTCCTCTTTTTACAAAACTAGGTTTATTAAGTAGTTATTATTTGATATTTTTGTATGTTTACTAACATTAACTGTTTTATAATTGTTGGCCCCGGTTAACGAACTCTGGAATTTGAATGCAAAATAAGATCGCACTAATAGGTTTAGGATATCTCGGAAAGATCCATTTAAAATTGTTGTTTGAAAATACCGATTGGCGCTTAGTTGGCGTTTATGATATTGATCAAAACCTGAGCAAACAACTCGCCGAGCATTACAATGTAAAATCTTTCAGTTCCTTATACGAGGCAATTGAAAACAGCGATGCATTAGATATTGTAACGCCAAGCAACACCCATTTTGATATAGCCCGTCAGGCAATTATTGCCGGAAAGCATGTGTTCATTGAAAAACCTTTAACGGCCACACTTAAGGAAGCAAAGCTCTTACAAAACCTGGTAAATGAGGCCAATGTGTGTTTACAAGTAGGCCATGTTGAGCGATTTAATCCCGCTTTTATTGCAGCCCAACCGTATTTTAGCGGACCAAAATTCATTGAAGTTCATCGTTTGGCGCAGTATAACCCTCGTGGTACCGATGTGTCGGTTGTTTTAGATCTGATGCTGCATGATATTGATCTGCTTTTGAGTATTGTGCCTTACAACATCAAAAAGGTAAATGCCGTTGGCGCTAAATTGGTGAGTCATTCGGCCGATATCGTTAACTGCCGTATTGAGTTTGAAAACGGCTGTGTGGCTAATCTTACAGCCAATCGCATGGCTTTTAAAAATACCCGAAAATTCAGAGTTTTTAACCAAGACAATTTTGTTTCCATTAACCTGTTGGATAAGGTTACGGAGGTTGTTAAAATTCAAAACGCGGGAATTAACTCAAAAAACCTGATCATTGATACCGGGAAATATTCACCTAAAAAAGAAGTGATATTTGAACACCCTATAATTTTACCAACAAACGCAATAAAGGAAGAATTACTGGCGTTTTACAATAGTATAAATAGTGATAAAAAATCTATCATTTCGGCTACCGACGCCATTAAAGCATTAGAAGTTGCTGAAGAGATAGAAGAAAAGATCAAGAATTAAACGCGCCATATCTGAATCCTTTTGCATGTTACCCTGTTTTAAAAATATTTTTTTTATAGTTCTTTTAGGCAGTTTGGTTTCTTGCAAAAAACTAAATACACCTGCCAACGATGCCATTTTTATTAATTCGGGTGAAATTAAAGTTGCCGTAAAAGCTGGGCAAGGCTTTGGAAGTCATAAATTCACAGATCTGTGGCTTTACACCAATGGTTTTTTTAGAGGTGTGTATCCGGTAGGTTCTAAAATGCCGGTGATGTTAAATGATGGCGTTGCTAAGGTTGAAGTTTTTCCTGGCATTATGTCCAATGGTATTTCAACCACGCGTACCTATTTAAAAATTTTTGAATCGATCAAGTTTGATACCATTTTACCTTCAGGTACAAATATTACCCGCAATTTCACATTTAAGTATAAAGATAATGTTTCCTTTCCGTGGATCGAAGATTTTGAATTGCCAGGCTATAGCTTAATTAAGTCAACTGTTTCGGATACCACTTACAAATTACATGTAAATGATGCCGATGTATTTCAAGGAAATAAATCTGTTGAGTTTGGTTTAAGCGGTTCAGGTGTCAAGTTAGCACAACTGGAGTCTGCTGCAAGCCATAGTTTACCTTTAGGGGCGTCTTCTGAAAATGTGTATTTGGAATTAGATTACAAATGCAATGCCGAATTTGAAGTGGGGGTTATTAGCAGCAATTCTTACCGACCGGTTTTAACCATCTCACCTAAATCAGACTGGAACAAGATCTACGTGTTTCTTGGTAATGCCATCAATCTTGATAATACAACGGCCCTGAAAAAAATTGCTTTTAGAGTTTACCGTAACGATAACGTTACTATATCAGAACAAAAAGTGTATTTGGATAATATCAAGCTTGTGTATTTGTGATGAACAGTAAACTCAGAACCTTTTTATATATCCTGTTTGATTTTATTACAGCGGCGCTTGCATGGTTGAGTTTTTACTATTACCGTAAAATAAATATTGATGTTTTAAAATTCGATCCAAATGATCTACAGGTATTCGATCAAAACTTTTATATTTCCATTTTATTGATCCCTTTAGCATGGGTGTTGGTTTATTACCTCATGGGTTCGTACAACAATGTGATGCGCCGCTCACGTATCAATGAATTTGTTCAAATTTTGGCGGTCTCCATTTTAGGTGTTACTGTTTTATTCTTTGTGTTGATCTTAGATGATAATGTTTTGCATTACAGATACTATTACAAGTTATACGGCGTTTTGTTCTTGTTTCATTTTGTTCTTACCGCAACATTTCGTCTCATCTTATCGAGCTACACCAATTATCAGATACAAAACAAACAATTTGGATTTAATACCATTATTGTTGGTAGTAACGAAAATGCTTTAAAGATATACAATGAAATATCAAATTTAAAGCACGGTATTGGTAACTCGTTCATTGGCTTTGTGCACATTGAAGGTAAGAACGGTTATTCAGATATTTTAAAACAAAAATTGCCTCATTTAGGCGAGTACCATGATATTGCAGAGATCATTAAAAAGCATAATGTTGTTGAAGTGATCATTGCCCTTGAAAGCTGGGAGCATGAATATTTAAAACAAATTGTGAATGATCTGGCAGATATGGGTGTGATCATTAAGATCATTCCAGATATGTATGATATTTTAAGCGGGCACGTGAAAATGAATACCATTTTAGGTACGCCTTTAATTGAGATCAAACACTCTGAAATTCCAGATTGGCAAATTGCTGTTAAACGTTTTATTGATGTAACTGCATCTGTTTTTGTTCTTATTTGCTTCAGTTGGCTTTATCTTATTTTGATTTTAATTATTCGTTTAGGATCAAAAGGTTCGGCATTTTTTAAGCAAGAACGAATTGGTATTCATGGCAGACCTTTTTTTATTTTAAAGTTTCGCACCATGTATGTTGATGCGGAGAAAATGGGCCCGCAATTATCAAGTGAGAATGATCCTCGTGTTACAAAGTTCGGACGTTTTTTACGCAAAGTGCGATTAGATGAGATCCCACAATTTTACAATGTTTTAATTGGCGATATGAGCATGGTTGGTCCACGCCCTGAACGCGCTTTTTTCATCAAACAAATTGTTGAGCGTGCACCACATTACAAGCATTTACAAAAAGTTAGACCAGGCATTACAAGTTGGGGACAAGTAAAATACGGCTACGCTGAGAATGTTGATCAAATGATCGAACGATTGAAGTTTGACATTTTATACATTGAGAACATGAGCTTGCTTCTCGATTTTAAGATTTTGATACATACGGTGCTCACGGTAATTCAAGGGCGTGGAAAATAATTAGTTTTTTTTGTTTTGTAATTTCGTATTAAGCATTAATTTTATTTAAAACTTAAAATAATGCGTTTTATTAGAACCTATTTCTTGGCTTTGGTTTTTTTTATGTCAAATGCTGTGCTTGCACAGTTAAATTCAATTGCAGAAGTTAAAGCCGAAGGTTTAAACGAAATTCAACTAAAGAACCTCGCACCTTCTAAGGATGAAAAACGAACACAATTTCTTTCGAGTAACAATTATGTTGGCTATGAATATCTTTGGCCAAATTTAAAAAAAGGCTGGAAAAGCAATGGTCCTTGGATATCATTGAATGCTCAGGCTTCATTTGTGAGAGCTGGTATAGGATTTGGAAATGCTTATAATATTAAAAATGAGGAATCTGTTCAGCGTTACGGTAATTTCAAATACATCGGTTTGTTTTATAATCATCCAATACATATCATAAAGAATTTTTTTGCGATAGAACCCGAAATTGGTTTAGATTTTATTTCGGGACAATTTAGAGATGATCGTGAAAAAGATCCTAATAGTTTTGGATTTGGAATTACGCCCGGTATTGGTGTAAAGGTTGGTCCGTTAAAAGTGGTTGGAAAATACACGGCTTCATTTGCCTATTCTATTGGCGATAAAACAAATGCTTGGTCAGGAGGCATGAATTACCCATCATTAGGTTTGTTTTTTGAAACCGGCTGGGGAATGTTAAGTCCTAAGCGTATCGCGTCAAAAGGTATAATCACAACAAGTTCTGAAACCCGCAATCTGGTTGGTGTATATTTAGATAATTCTACTATTGATAATTATGATTACGTGGCTGTTTATAGGGTTGTTACAGCCTATTATGATCATGAAGTAAAAAGCGTTATTCATGATGTAAGGCCATTTTGGTTCATTGCTCCAAAAGTAAATTCATCACTCATGATAAATCAAGAAAATGGAAATACTTTGCAATACGGTGCCGAATTAGGATTTAGAGCAAGTGTTTTTGGCGGCGAGGTTTTTTATAACACAGGAACTTATGGCTTTGTATCGCCGGTAGGTAAACAAGAGTTGATCGATCAATACGGGTTTGCTCCTGATCTAACAGGAACAATGCAAACAAATTCGTATGGCGCAAAAGCCGGATTAGAGCTTGTAGGGGTTCTTACAAAGATGTTTGTGCACAGTCACGAGAATACGAAGATCTATAACGCAACACGTTTTACCCGTTTATTGTTTTCTTATGGATTTGGGCAAACCCAATTTGCAAGTAAACCAGTTTTTACACAGGAATTTGGCGAACAGCAGTTATCTCAGTATTATCAATTACGACCTGATCTAAAACCTGCTGATGCTGCCATTCCGGGACAAGTAAAAAGCGCAAACTTTACTACTTTTAATGTGCGTTTCGAAATGGGGATGATCGCATTAGGTTATGAAAAGCATAAATATAAATCAAGTCCGTTTGCCAATAACCAAATGCTAACCCTAAGTTATTTGGTTCCTCCGGGTCGTGTTGTTAGAAAAATAAGAACAGTAATGCTGTCGAAGAAAATTGTAAGAGAAAAAAAGAAACGCGCAATAAAAAATTGATCAAATGAATTTCAAAGTTATAAAACGATTAACGGTTTTGTGTATTGTTTTTTTTATTTCATGTGAAAAAAACATGATCAAAGATGAAGATGTGGTGAAGTTAAAATTAACCGATCTGTATGGAAAATACGTGATCAATTACGATGTTTTTGTTTCAACTTATTATAATAATTTACCTAATAGTTTAAAAAACTTTACCGATACATTTCAGTTAAAGTTGTCTAATGATAATTTGAAGCTAGAATGGCGAAGCTTAACATTGCATAAGGCGCTTGAATTTGATGCAGAATCAAAATATTTACCTTTAGAAAGTACAGGCTACCAAATCGCTAAAATTCCTTTTTTTAATGATCATGTAAAATATAAAGGGGTTTATGATACCATTACTACCGGTAAAAACTGGAATTTATATAATGTAAATAACAAAGATGAGTTTGCTTACTTTGTTTTAAAGGATGGTAAAATTGCACTTACAGGTTCAATGTTAGAGAACGACCCAACAAAATCGCATTTAAAAACGTCAACCAATAAAGATGACAGTAATGAATGGCGTTTAAAATTCAGGATAAAAAGTTGTGTTAAGATCGAGTAGTGAATTTTTAGAAGTATAAGAATTCAGCATAAGGAGTAAGTTTAGGGATTTCATCTTTGAGCAAATAACGTTTAAGGTTAAAATATGAAAATACTTTTCCGCCTTCTTGCTTCTTGTCTCTTACCTCTTAACTCTTCCCTCGTATTTCTTAACTCATAAATCGTACTTCCACATTCGTACCTCGTACTTCTAATACCTCATCCATTTAATGATCTCTTTCCAGCTTGGTTTTTTGCCGTACATTAAAATACCAACTCGGTAAATTTTAGCAGATAACCAAACAGTTCCCATAAATGAAATGTAAAGTAGCGTTAACGATGTTACAATTTCCCATAATGGCACACCGTTGGTAATGCGCGACATCATAACAATAGGTGATGTGAACGGGATCATTGAGCCCCAAAACACCAGGGTGGAGTCGGGGTCTAAAATTGTTTTTGTAGAGATAAAGTAACCCGCCATTAACGGTATCATCACCGGCATCATAAATTGTTGCGAATCGGTTTCCGAATCAACGGCACTACCTATGGCAGCCAGCAAGGAGCTGTAAAACAAATACCCGCCAATAAAAAACAAAATAAAACAAATGAACACCTCTGTGAAATTTATGCGCTCTATTTTCTTTAGTACATCAAACAATTCCAATTGATCATCAAACTGCTCCATATTATTGAAGTTGGCTGTAATACCTTGTTTCTTTACCATTTCCTGTTGAGCATCAAATTTGCTCATGTTGGCTTTTATGTCTTTTAAGAAAAAAGTTGAAAGCAGCGTGGTAAGTATCAGCGTCATAACCCCCATAACAATAAACTGAATGGTTCCCAGCACTGCTACACCAATAATCTTACCGAGCATTAACTGAAATGGCTTTACAGATGAGATGATCACCTCTACAATACGATTGGTTTTTTCTTCCATCACACTTCTAAAAACCATCATGCCGTACATTAAAATAAATATCATCATTAAAGCGCCGGTCATAAATCCAAACATTTGAAAACTCGATTGCTCTTCAACGCTGCCTTTATCATTCACTTTTTCTAATATCAATTTCACTTTTTGACGCGCATTGTTAATAATGTTGGGATCAATGTTGTTCGCACGCAATTTATCTTCATAAACGATCTTTTCCATTTGATCTTTTATATAGGTTTGAAACGCATAACCCGGCGATTTTTTAAAGAATATTTTTGTAGCACCCGCTCCGCCTTCTACCAAAGTAGGAGCTATCCAAAGCAAGGAGGTATAACCCTCATCACTAAAGGTCTCTAATTTCTTCTCTAGAGGCCCCGTTGTAAATGATAATGAAATAAAATCGTTGCCTTGTAATTTGTTCTCAAACAAATGGGTCTCATCAATTACCAATACTTTTTGTTCGGTTTTTTCGGCTTGTGTCATTTTAATTATAAAGGCCATAAAACCCGTAATTAGCAAGGGTGCCAAAAGGGTCATGATGATAAAGGTTTTGTTCGTGATCTTACTTTTTATTTCACGCCCTATGATTAATCCTAATTTGCTCATCTTAAAAAATATTATTCGGTGTAATTACTTTTAGTTCCTAATGTATCGCCTGAAGTTTTATTTACATTCATAATAAAAATATCATTCATGCTAGGTATGATCTCATTAAAGCTTACCAATTCGCAAGTAGGTAAAACCGCGTTAAGCATGTGGTTGGCTGTAAAATTACCAAGCAGCTTAATGGTAAAAATATTGGTATCATCTTCCACTTCTTTGTTCAAAACTTCAGCGCCGGTCCATAAGGCATTTGTAAAACCCATCACATTTCCTTTAAATGCTACTCGGTAGGTATTGGTACGATGTGTTTTGCGAATTTCCTTTACGGAGCCATCGAGTATTTTTTCTGATTTATGGATCAAGGCTATGTTATCGCACAACTCTTCAACGCTACCCATGTTGTGCGTAGAAAAAATAATGGTGGTTCCTTTTTTCTTTAATTCTAATATCTCGTTCTTTATTAATTGTGCGTTAATGGGATCAAATCCACTAAAGGGTTCATCGAGTATCAATAATTCGGGTTCATGCAATACGGTTACAATAAATTGCACTTTTTGCTGCATACCTTTACTCAGTTCTTCAATTTTTTTCTTCCACCAGGTTTGCATTTCAAATTTTTCGAACCAATAATTCAAACGTTTTTTAGCTTCGGCTTTGCTCAAACCTTTAAGCTGACTCAAATACAAAGCCTGATCGCCAACGCTCATTTTTTTGTACAAACCTCTTTCTTCGGGCAGGTAACCAATGCGCTCAACGTGTTTTTGGTTAAGCTTTTCGCCGTTGAATAAAATTTCGCCGGTATCGGGACCCGTGATCTGATTGATGATGCGTATTAACGATGTTTTACCGGCACCATTTGGGCCAAGTAATCCAAAAATACATTGCTTCGGAATATCAATACTTACTTTGTTGAGGGCGGTGTACCCCGAGTAAATTTTTGAAACCTGGTTGATATTTAAAATATGCGACATAAGTTCAAAGTTAATGAGTAAAATCAAGTTTGTTTTAAAACTTGTATGAACGGAAATTAATCTACATCAGTAACACCACCGCTTACCACAAATTTCATGGCTTCGGCTGCATCTGCATCAATTTTTTTGATCTGTTCGCGCGGTACAAATATTAAGCGGCCGGATAAGGAATAGGAGTAAGGCAAGTAAACAGCCACTTTTTCTTTAATGTGAAGGTCTTTAAGATCTTCGTTCGTTAAAAAGCCTAACTCTTCAATATTTGCCTGCGGATTGGTTAATACCAAAACTGGTTTATTGAAACGTTTTTTATTTCCCATAAAGGCATTTGTAAAATCTTTGATAGGGGAATATATGTGTCGGATGAATGGCGCGTGCTCAAGCTTATCCTCTAAAAAACTGAAAAACTGACTAAATACAAACGACGAGGCCAAAGCGCCAAAAGCTGTAATGATGGCTATTGTAATAGCAAGTCCAATTATGGTGTTAAGAGCGGGATTACCCACAATTAGCAAAAAGGAAAAAATGCTCGAAAAGAAATCAAAGAGTTTGAATAAAATAGTAAGGGTGATGATCACCGGAATAAAAAGGAGTAAACCCTGTATAAAATACGATACGAATTTTTTCACACTCTAAAATTACCTCGCAAAGAAATAGGAAAATGGTAAAGTATGTTATTTTATCAATAGAGTAATTAACAGTTTATTGCGGCTGTTACTTCTTTTTGATCTGTTCAATTTCAACGTGTAAACTCTTTAACATGTTCATGATACTATCCAAATTCAGTTCATCTTCTTTGTATTGATGCATGTTTATAGAGCAGGTATATTCCCAAACCTCCAGTATCTCATTAAGCTTAACTTTATACGGCGGGTAGGTTTTGTTATCGGAGTGTAATTCAACCGTACCTTCTTTTTTATTCACGTTCATGAGGCGTTTGTAAGATAAACCATCATCGCGGGTTACTACCACATAGGTGTTCCCCGATTTAATGTCATCCAAACGTTCAACGTATTTGCCAATCACATAAGAACCATCGCGCAATGGAGGCATGCTATCTCCTTTAATAGGAAAGGCGCGGTGTTTGCCGGTAGGTAAAAATGGTAATTGCATTTTTGGCAAGCGCTCAACGTAATCCGGATCGGCATAACCTTTTAGGTAACCGGCACTTGCTTTTAAAGGAATAAGTTCAACCATATCGTTTCCTTCATTATCTAAAAGGATAGGGAAGAGGATACGGTTTTTACCCACTTTCATTAAGCCATCTAAATTTGTTTTACGCAGATCGCCACGCACCAAGGCATCAATGGCAATATGAAAAAATTCTGATAAGCGAATGAGCAGATCGATAGGCGGTTCGTTACGTGCTTCTTCATACCCGCCAATTCTGCTTCTGGTAACGTTTAACTCATCTGCCAACTGTTCTTGTGATAAGCCTTTCAATTGTCTTAAAAACCGGATGTTGTGTGCTATTTTGCTCATTGCTATAATTTGTAGTTTAAAATTACTATTTTTTGTAGTTAAAAGCAAATATGTTTTTAAACATATGGTTGTTGAATTTAAAGCAACGTATTAACAGGAAGTATAACGGTTGATCTGACGGGTATTTGCCGGGTGGGTTGAGTCTATTAAAGTTATTGATAATCAATGTTTTTAATTTAACATTTTAATCAACTTGTTTTTAAAAGAATATTTGGAAAATAAGATTATTGTATACACATTTGACCATATAAAAAACTAACGAAAAACATGAAAAAATTAAGATTAATTCCGGTAATAGCGGCTCTGCCTCTGTTCATGGCTTCATGTGTGATCATGGAACACCATGTTACCACAGGAAATCCAATTGGTACCAAAGAAGGTATCGTAAAATCTAAATTAGTAGGAAATTTTGATGCAGGTATTGGTGCAGCAGCAAAGCAAGGTGGTATCACTAAAATTGGTTCAGTAGATATCTACTTATTAACTAACGGAAAATTTATTGTTAAAGTTACAGGAGAATAAGATCATGAAAAAAACATTAACATTCGTAAGCGTAATTGCTGCAGCAGCAATTCTTACATCGTGTTCAGTAACTATGCCTTTATCAGTATCGGCAGCTACAATTGGCAATAAAGTTGGTACTTCAAAATGTACCATGTTCTTAGGATTTCAGTTCAACAGAAACTTTGGTATTGCTGAAGCAGCTCATAATGGTGGAATTAAAGGTGGTGTAGCAACAGCAGACTTAAAAGTTACACGTTACCCTTTCTTCATTAAAAAAGAAATTATTGTTACAGGAAGTTAAAAAATATAAACTATGAAAAAGATATTATTAATGAGTTCAGTAATTGCCTTAGTAGGCTTTACTTCATGTACCAGAGTTTACCCTGGTATGGTTACAACCGCTAGCTCAATTAAAACTGGCGAAGCACGTAAAAAAGTTTGGTTTGGTATTGCAATGAACATCGACGTGAGCATTGCAACAGCTGCTAAAAACGGTGGAATTACCAAAGTTGCAACTGTAGATTACGGTTACAAAGGTGGTTTATTCTCTACAACTTACTTCACAAGAGTAACAGGAGAATAATTATTCTTTAAAACAAAAAAAATAAGGCTGTCATTTTTGGCAGCCTTTTTTTATGGCATAAAAGCAACAGGAATGCATCGAAAATTTAACTACATTTATGCAAGAAACGAACCTGATCATGAAAAAAACAATCGCTTTGTTGCTTTGCTTAATTATTGGAGAAAATGTGTTCTCTCAAAATGATACAGTTTGGGTTAACGGCGTGCCTAAGGTAAACCATCGGAAAGTGGGAAAAGAATTAAATCCATCCGCATCGCCTTTGGTAAAGGATGACTATTTGTTTGAAGTGGCTTATGGTTATCCCTATATGCCAATTCGTGAGGAAGCTTATTTTGGATTGAACAACACCATCAGAACCGCTAAGATGATCAAAAACTCAAACTATTTGTGTTTACGTTCCGATTATCAATTGAATGAAGAATACAGTGTTGGCTTAGAATTTACCTACGCCCAGGCTACTTATGAATACTATCGTTCTTATTCAAGCGCCTTCACCGGCACATCAACCATCACTTATAACGATAGCTTGTTTACGGCAAAAACATCTAAGATCCGATTTTTGGTTAAAATGGCTTACCACTTTAACATCAGCGAAAAACTTGACCTTTATGGAACTGCAGGCTTCGGATTAAAGCAATTTAACTTAAGCACACGCGATTATTATTATACTTCCACAACGAATAATGATATTATTCCGGTTGCTATCCGACTTTCTGTTGGAGGTCGTTTCTTTTTAACCGATAATTGGGCCATTTGTGCCGAAGGTGGCGTTGGAGGGCCACTCATGCAAATTGGCTTAAGTTTAAAAATGCATTAAAGTAGTGATGTGATCTCATCACTCATTGGCGAAACTCTGCTCGGGAAAAATTTAATGATCTTTCCGTTCTCATCTACCAAATATTTACTGAAATTCCATTTTGGAGCGTCGTCTGTTACACCATTCTCCGATTTAGTGCTTAACCATTTATATAATGGATGCATGTCGTCTCCTTTTACACTGATCTTTTCCATCATGGTAAATGTTACACCGTAATTTTTTGTACAAAACGATTTGATCTCAGGTGCTGTTCCGGGTTCCTGACCACCAAAATTGTTTGCCGGAAAACCAATTACCTCTAACTTATCTTTATACTTTTCATACAACGCTTGCAGATCTTTATACTGTGGGGTATAACCGCACTCACTCGCTACATTTACAATTAGCATTTTTTTGCCTTTGAATTTTTCAAGAGTAATTTCTTTTCCGTCAATTGTTTTTACCTTGAACTGGTAAATGCCATTTGCCTTTGGTGTTGATTTTTTCCAACCTAACGATGCAACTATTAAAAGTGCCGATGTAATTAATGTGATAAATGTTTTCATGTTACTATAACAATCGTTTTTTATTAAAGTTTAAATTAAAAAGGCCCCTTTTAAAGGAGCCTTCTTTTATTATTTTTTCTTAGGTGCTAATACCATTTGCATTTTTTTACCTTCTAATACCGGTAATTGTTCTGCTTTTCCGTATTCTTCCAATTCACTGGCAAATTTTAAAAGTAAAATTTCACCTTGCTCTTTGAAAGCGATCTCACGACCTCTAAAGAATACAAAGGCTTTTACCTTGCAACCATCTTGTAAGAATTTAATGGCGTGTTTCTTTTTGAATTCGTAATCGTGCTCATCGGTATGCGGACCAAATCGAATATCCTTAATAACGATCTTGGCTGCACGGGCCTTCATTTCTTTGGCCTTTTTCTTTTGCTCGTATAAAAATTTACCGTAATCAATGATCTTACAAACAGGTGGATCTGAGTTTGGAGCGATCTCTACTAGGTCTAACTCGGCTTCGCGAGCCATTTCCAAAGCTTTTTGAATGGTGTATACACCAGCTTCAATACCATCGCCAACAACACGTACATTTTTTGCAAAAATACGATCGTTAATGCGATGCAATTCTTCCTTTACTCCCGGACGTTTAAATCCTTCCTTTAATCCTTTTGGTTTAAATACTCTAGGTGCACCATCTGCTCCGGCTGCAGGTGTACTGCTTGTTCCGGTAGTGTTTGGTTTTTTATTAAAGTTACTGTTGTTTGGTTTTTTAAATACGTTGATAATGACCTCCGCTTTTTAATTTATACTTTATTTTTACTCTGCTAATTTACGATTTTTATTTTTTTTCGTAAAACTATTTTATCTCTTTTTGTTTGAAATCGTTATTAATGATCTCGTTCACAATATTGCTGAATTCCTGAACGGTAAATGTTCCAATATCACCTTTTCCTCTTTCACGAACCGCTACTTTGCCTTCAGCTGCCTCTTTTTCGCCAACTACCAACATAAATGGTATTTTGCTGATCTCGTTATCTCTGATCTTTTTACCGATCTTTTCATTTCTGTCATCAACCTGACCTCTTAAACCAAGACTATTTAGGGTTGATAGTACATCTTTCGCGTAATCGTTATATTTCTCACTAATTGGTAAAATAGCAAACTGATCTGGTGTTAACCACAATGGGAAATTACCGCCGCAATGCTCTATCAATACCGCCACAAAGCGCTCTAAACTTCCAAATGGCGCACGATGGATCATCACCGGGCGATGTTTTAAATTATCGCTACCTGTGTATTCCAATTCAAAACGCTCAGGCAGGTTGTAATCTACCTGAATGGTTCCTAATTGCCACTTTCTTCCAATGGCATCCTTCACCATAAAGTCGAGCTTAGGGCCATAAAATGCCGCTTCGCCTAACTCGGTAACAGTTTTTAATCCTTTTTCGGCAGCCGCTTCAATAATAGCGTTCTCCGCTAAAGTCCAGTTCTCTTCTGATCCAATATATTTTGTTTTATTTTCCGGATCACGTAATGATATTTGAGCTGTATAATCTTTAAAATCTAATGCATTAAATACATACAATACCAGATCAATAACTTTCAAAAACTCTTCTTTTACTTGATCAGGACGGCAAAATAAATGCGCATCATCCTGTGTAAAGCCACGCACACGGGTTAAACCATGCAATTCACCTTTTTGCTCGTAACGGTAAACAGTACCAAACTCAGCATAACGTTGAGGAAGATCCTTATATGATTTTGGTGAAGCCTTGAAGATTTCGCAATGGTGCGGGCAATTCATAGGTTTCAAGAAAAACTCTTCACCTTCATGAGGGGTTTTAATTGGTTGGAATGAATCGGCACCGTACTTTTCATAGTGACCCGAACAAACGTATAATTCTTTTTGACCAATATGTGGCGTAACAACCGGTAAATAACCCGCTTTTAACTGGGCTGTTTGCATGAATTGGATCAAACGCTCACGCAACATGGCACCTTTTGGTAACCACAATGGTAAACCCATTCCCACTTTTTCAGAAAAAGTGAACAATTCCAATTCTTTACCTAGCTTACGATGGTCGCGCTTTTTAGCCTCTTCCAATAGAACCAGGTATTCTTTTAATTCTTTATCCTTTGGAAATGTGATACCATAAACGCGTGTAAGCATTTTGTTCTTTTCATCACCTTTCCAATAAGCACCGGCAATATTTAAAATTTTTGCAGCTTTAATGATTCCGGTGTTAGGAATATGCGGACCACGGCACAGATCAGTGAATTCACCTTGTGTATAAAAGGTAATGTTGCCATCATCCAATCTTTCCAAAAGATCCAATTTGTATTCGTCGTTCTTGTCTTTAAAATAAGCAATGGCTTCATTTTTTGATATCTCCTTACGAATGTATGGATTGTTCTTGCGAGCCAGTTCCAACATTTTGTTTTCGATCTTCTCAAAATCAGCAGGGGTAAGGGCTTGGCCTCCAAGGTCTACATCATAGTAAAAACCATTTTCAAGTGGCGGACCAACCCAAAACTTTACGCCCGGGTATAAAGCTTCTAGTGCTTCGGCCATTAAATGCGCTGAAGAGTGCCAAAATGTGGCCTTTCCATCATCATCGTTCCAGGTTAATAATTGCAAGTTAGCATCATGGTTAATAGGGCGTGAGCTATCCCAAACTTCTCCATTAACTTTTGCTGAAATAACGTTGCGTGCTAAGCCTTCGCTAATACTTAAGGCTACTTGGTGTGAGGTTGTTCCTTTTTCAAATTCGCGAACTGAACCATCGGGTAGAGTAATTTTTATCATAAATATTTATCCTAATTACAACTTAGGTTTTTAATCGTTACGAAGATATGAATTTATAATTAACAAAATAGCCAAAACCCCAAAAAATACGGGTAATTTCATGTGAAAAACTTAGCAATTCAGTAAAAACATTTTATTATATTTGTGTGATAAGTACTATAGTTTATGGATCAAAAAAGTGATATTGCTTCTGCTCAAAGTTTGAGTTTTGATGAGTTCAAAAAAACCGTTCTGGAAGATTACAGAATGATCAATGAAAGTCGTCAAGCAAGTCTTTTAGGGCGTAAAGAAGTTTTAACCGGTAAAGCTAAATTTGGAATATTTGGTGATGGTAAAGAATTGGCACAAGTGGCTATGGCCAAGGTGTTCAAGGATGGCGATTTTAGAAGTGGCTATTACCGCGATCAAACATTTATGTTCTCCATAAAGGCATTGTCTGTGCAGCAATGGTTTGCCGGATTATATGCGCATACCGATATTGAATTTGATCCAATGAGTGCAGGTCGCCAAATGGGTGGGCACTTTGCAACGCACAGTTTAAATGCAGATGGTACTTTTAAACCCTTGGTAAATCAAAAAAATTCATCAGCCGATATTTCTCCAACAGCAGGCCAAATGCCGCGTTTGTTAGGATTGGCGTATGCATCGCATTTTTATAAAGTAAATCCTGATCTTCATAACGCGCCTTACACCAACTTTAGTAACAAAGGAAATGAAATTGCTTTTGGTACAATTGGTGATGCCAGTACTTCAGAAGGATTGTTTTGGGAAACCATTAATGCGGCCGGTGTGTTGCAAGTACCAATGTTGATCAGCGTTTGGGATGATGGACATGGAATTTCTGTTCCTAAAAAATACCAAACCACCAAAGAAAGTATCAGCGAAGTTTTAAAAGGTTTCCAAAGAGAAAAAGGTGGAAAAGGATACGAGATCTTTAAAACCAAAGGATGGGATTACGCGCATTTGTGCGAAACTTACGAAAAGGCAGCAAAGGTTTGTCGCGAAGAACACGTGCCTGTTTTAGTGCACGTTGAAGAAGTTACTCAACCGCAAGGTCACAGTACCAGCGGTTCTCACGAACGTTACAAAAGCAAAGAACGTTTACAATGGGAATTGGATTTTGATTGCGTGAAAAAAATGCGTGAATGGTTATTGCAAAATGCATTGGCTACCGAAAACGAATTATTTAAAATTGAAGAAGACGCGAAAGAGACCATTAAAGATGCAAAGAATGCAGCATGGGCTGGTTACTTAAAACCTATTAAGGAAGAAGCATCACAGGTGCTTGCATTGTTAGAAGAGCTTTCATCGGAAGGTGTTGATGTTTCTGCTATTAGATCAGAATTGGCCGGTATTAAAGAACCGATCAGAAAAGATATTCATGTTGCCGTTAAAAAAGCAATTCGCAGATCAATTGGATCAAATGCAGAGGCAAGAACAAAATTAATTAACTGGATACAAAATGAGAAGCAAGTAAATTTTGAGCGTTATAGTTCGAGTTTATATTCGGAGTCTGATCGTAAAGTAGCCAACATCAAAGGTTGCGATGTGGTTTATACCGATTCAAAACAAGTTGATGGTCGTGAGATCTTACGTGATAATTTTGATGCGATCTTAAATAAATATCCTGAAGTGATCATTTTTGGTGAAGACTCAGGTAAGATCGGTGGAGTTAATCAAGGTTTAGAAGGTTTACAGTTGAAATACGGCGAGCATCGCGTTTTTGATACCGGTATTCGTGAAGCAACCATCATGGGGCAGGCTATAGGCTTGGCTATGCGTGGTATCCGTCCGATAGCGGAGATTCAATATTTAGATTATTTATTATATGCCTTGCAGTTAATGAGCGATGATCTGGCAACTGTTCAATGGCGTACTAAAGGCAAACAAAAAGCACCGGTGTTGATCCGTACACGTGGTCATCGTTTAGAGGGTGTTTGGCATAGTGGATCACCAATGGGAATGATCGTTCATGCTTGTCGCGGTATCAATATTTGCGTACCTCGCAACATGACCATTGCATCAGGTTTTTACAATGCATTATTAGAATCTGATGAACCTGCATTGATCGTTGAACCTTTGAATGGATACCGTTTAAAGGAAGCGCAACCAACTAATTTTGGTGAATATAAATTTAAGTTAGGTGTACCTGAGGTTTTATCGGAAGGTAATGATATTACATTGGTTTCATACGGCAGTACTTTACGCATAGCTCAGGAAGCAGTTAATAATTTAAAAGAATTTGGAATAAGTGTTGAATTGATCGACGTACAAACGCTCATCCCTTTTGATGTGAACCAAAGTATTGTGGAGTCGGTTAAAAAAACCAATCGTTTAGTGGTGTTGGATGAGGATGTACCAGGTGGTGCGAGTGCTTATATTTTGCAAAAAATAGTTGAGGAGCAAAAGGCTTACCAGTATTTAGATGCAGCGCCAACAACCATCGCTTCTAAAGAACATCGTCCTGCTTATGGTAGTGATGGCGATTACTTTAGTAAACCAAGTGCTGACGATGTATTTGAGGTATTATACGGTATCATGAGTGAAAGCGATCCTAATAAATTTCCTAAAATTTATTAATTAAACCTTAGAATTATACTTTGGCATTATTGTAGTTATATAAAAGAAAAACTTAAAATGAACATAT
Organism: Bacteroidia bacterium; assembly: GCA_044360115.1. Taxonomy (GTDB): domain Bacteria; phylum Bacteroidota; class Bacteroidia; order B-17B0; family Aurantibacillaceae; genus Aurantibacillus. The sequence continues at coordinate 10,913 of JBIKKW010000005.1, read as the reverse complement.
TAAAATTAGCACTATTTGTACTATTATTTGCGTCTGTAAATACATCCTTTGCTCAGGATAAGGATGCACCTGCAACCGATTCAAAGAAACCTAAAAAGGAGACCAAGATCACGGAGATAGTGAACACAGATTCTTTGCCATCAAGCGAACTTTTAAAGCGCGCCGTTAATTGGGTGAAATTAGAGAGTGCAAAACATGATAAAGCTAATGGCGTAACTACCGGAACTAAAGCGGAAGTAAACGTATCATTTGTTGTAAAGCCAAAAGAATTAAACCCACCTTGCGATTACACCGGAACAGCTACTATGAAGGTGATCATCGAATGTAAGGATAACAAATACCGTTACACCATCAGTAACATTAAGCACGTAAGTAAATCAGGTAAAACAACCGGCGGAAGTATTGATAATGCAGTACCGGAGTGTGGCTCTATGATCATGAGCGATCTGATTTGGAAAAAGATAAAAGGTGAGTGTATACGTTGTGCCAACTCATTGGTAACAGATATTAAAGAAGGCATGCTTAAGGATAGCAAAGGTGCCGGCGACGAATGGTAATAAGCAAAGCCCCGCTTCTGCGGGGCTTTTTTTATGGATATAAATCATGGGTTTCTTGTTTAAAAGTATTGTTTAACATGAACAATGTTCTCGTAAATTTGTATGCTTAAATAAAAACACTTATGTCACAAAATATCGAACACATTCATTGCTTGATCATCGGATCGGGACCTGCAGGTTACACTGCTGCTATTTACGCGGCAAGAGCAGATCTAAAACCTATTTTATATACCGGTTTAACACCGGGCGGACAATTAACGGAAACCACTGAAGTTGATAATTTTCCTGGATACCCGAAAGGTGTGACCGGACCAGAATTAATGGAAGATCTGAAAGCGCAAGCAGAACGATTTGGTACACAAGTTCGTTTTGGAATGGTTACAAAAGCCGATCTGAAAAGCACACCAAAACGTTTGTGGATAGATGATGCAACGGAGATCACAGCCGACTCAGTTATTATTTCAACCGGTGCAAGTGCTAAGTGGTTAGGTTTAGAAAATGAGCAACGTTTACGTATGAATGCCGGTGGTGTAAGTGCTTGCGCGGTTTGCGACGGTTTCTTTTACAAAGGTCAGGATGTTGCCATTGTTGGTGCAGGAGATACTGCAGCGGAAGAAGCAACTTATTTAGCAAAACTTTGTAAAAAAGTTTATATGATCGTTAGACGTGGTGAAATGCGCGCCAGCAAAGCCATGCAAGCGCGTGTGAAAAACACACCGAACATTGAGATCCTTTGGAATAGCGAAACACATGATATTTTAGGAAAAGACGGCGTTGAAGGTGTTGAAGTAAAAAATCATGAGACCGGAAAGATCACAACCATTAATGTAACAGGATTTTTTGTGGCCATTGGTCATAAACCTAATACCGATATTTTTAAAGGACAATTGGAAATGGACGATATGGGTTATTTAAATGTTGTTCCCGGAACCACTAAAACCAATATTGAAGGCGTATTTGCAGTTGGTGATTGTGCTGATAAACATTACCGCCAGGCTGTAACAGCAGCAGGTAGCGGTTGTATGGGTGCATTGGACGCTGAGCGTTGGTTAGCTGCTCAACCGGCACACTAATTTTAGATTTTTTTTGAAAAAATTGGTTCGGTTTTTGATTAACTTTAGTTGAATGTATTTCAAACCTGTTTTAATATTTCTTTTTGTTCAAACGTTTTGCACTGCGCAACGATTCGCCGATCAATTGCCGCAAGTGAAGCGCTATGAACAAAAAGAAATTTATGATAGTATTGAAGGCATAACCATTTTTAATAAATTAATTGAGCCATTGGGTGGCGATTCGGTAAAATACAATAAGGCCGGGTATAATGCGCAAGGATGGTATGAAGAACTTTATTTGAACGGTAAAGTTTTGCATAAAGGTTACTATGTTGAAGGCAGATTAAAGGTTTTTAAGAATTATTTTGAGAACGGACAGTTAGAGCGTTCATTCATTAACCCTGATCCGTTGCATTGCTCGGTTGACATATACTACGAAAATGGTTTACCAAAAAGAAAGGTTTCCTATTACGATAAAAAGCCTCAAAAATTTTACGAGTATTATAATAATGGTTTGCCTAAACTAGCCATTGAAAATGAGAAGGAAATGAAATTCATTACCTTAAAAAAATCGTGGTATGAGAATGGTCAGTTAGAAAGCACATTTGAGTTAAAAGATAAGAAAGAGTTGATCTTTGTTCAGCGCTCATTTTATAATAATGGCCAAGTAAAAGAAGAAGGTAATATGAAATTAAGTGCAGATGGCAAAAGTTATTTGAAAGACGGGGATTGGACCTTTTACGATGAAAGCGGTAAGAATAAAAAGACCGAGAAGTTTAAAATGCAATAAAAATAGCATCTCTATCCAAGTTATAAACTGTTACTTTTTCATAAGATGAGCCCCTAAAAAGCGGCTCATTTTGCTTTAATAGGTATATTTGTTAGATATGCGCACCATCATTGAAAGTAATTCAAAAAGCATACTCGATCTGAGAGAAATTTTCAGGTTCAAAGATCTTTTGTGGAACTTATCAAAGCGTGATGTATTGGTGCGTTACAAACAAACATTTATTGGTGTTGTTTGGGCTATCATTCGCCCCTTGATCAATATCGTTATTTTTGGATTTCTATCTCAGTTCATTGAACAAACAGAAAACATGGCCGAGCGATTCATTCAAGTATCTGCAGGCATGGTTATATGGGGGTTGATCTCTACTTCAGTAACTGATATCAGTAACTCCATTGTTTCAAACTCAAGCATCCTTACAAAAGTTTATTTCCCTAAGCTCATCATTCCAATTTCATCTTTAACCGTTTGCTTGATCGATTTTTTTATTTCGTTTGTTATATTAGTTATTTTGAAGATCAGTTTGATCGGAATGCCCGGACCAGAATTTTTTCTCTTCCCATTATTTTTGATTTATGCGCTGGTGTTTGGTTTATCGATCGGATTATTCTTTGCAACCTTAAATGTGAAATACCGTGATGTGAAATTACTGGTACCATTTTTAATTCAAATTGGTTTTTATGCTTGTCCTGTTTTTTTATCTACTTCATTTTATCTTGAGAAATTACCTGAATCATTGAAACTAATTTTTTTATCGAACCCGCTAGTTGGTGTCATTGAGGGATTTAAGTACGCTTTCCTTGGTCAGCCTATGCAAATTTCGCCCTTGTATTTCGGAATAGGTGTAGTAATAACACTGGTATTAATGATCTTTAGTTTAAGGTACTTCGTGAAATTTGAAAAAACCTTTGCCGATTATATTTAATGAGTAACACCGTCATAAAAGTTGAAAATGTTGGCAAACGCTACAATTTAAATCATTTGGTTACCAAAGATGATAATGATCTTTTGGTAAATACGGTTAAAGATTGGGGCAAAGGATTGTTTGGTAAGAAAAAACAAGCTGAGGATTTTTGGGCTTTACAAAATGTTTCATTTGAGGTGAACAAAGGTGATCGTGTTGGTATCATAGGCAGAAACGGTGCAGGAAAATCAACCTTACTAAAAATATTAAGCAGAATTGTAACACCAACAACGGGTCGCATTGAATTCGAAGGCCGCATGGCATCCTTATTGGAGGTTGGAACCGGTTTCCATGGTGATCTTACAGGAAGAGAAAATATTTATTTGAATGGCTCTATTTTAGGAATGAGTCGATCGGAGATAAATAAAAAATTTGATGAGATCGTAGATTTTAGTGAGATAGAAAGATTTTTAGATACACCGGTAAAACGCTACAGCAGCGGTATGTATGTTCGTTTGGCATTTGCGGTTGCTGCGAATTTAGAACCGGAGATATTGATCGTTGACGAAGTTTTAGCAGTGGGCGATTCAACCTTTCAAAAAAAGTGTTTGGGTAAAATGGAAGAGGTGAGTCAGAACCAAGGAAAGACCATTTTATTTGTTAGCCACAGTATTGAAACTGTTTTACGTTTGTGTAATAAAGGCATATTGTTGGAAACCGGAAAGGTAAAATCCATTGGTTCCATGAATGAAGTTGCCAAAGCGTATTTAGATACCAATACCGGATTAAGTTCAAAACGTATTTACGATAGAAACGATAAACATAACCCGGGTGGCGAGCATATTAAATTATTGAGTGTTGTTGTTCATGATCATGAATTTATAAATCGTGAGGATTTTGATGTGACCAAACCAATTGGTATTTCAATGGAATACGAAGTGTTGGAAGATGGTTTATCGTTCACACACAGTTATAATTTTCATAACGAGGAAGGGATAAATATCTTCAATACACATGATACTGTTTCAGATCTCCGCACAACAGTTCGTAAAAAAGGTATTTATAAAACCACAATGTGGATCGAGCCAAATTTATTGGCAGAAGGCGTAGTTATGGTTGGGGTTGCTGCCATAAAAATTGAACCATTTTCAATTGTGTTCCATGAACAAAACGCGGTGTCATTCACCGTTCGTGATCATATGAGAGGCGATTCAGCAAGAGGCTTATATACACTTGGTTTCCCCGGTGCTGTTCGTCCGCTATGTAAATGGCAAACCATTAAATTGTAAATTATGATAAAGTATATAGCACGTAAATTATTTCCTGATACCTATATGAAATTATATAGGATGAAGAACTTTAATGTGGATGATTACATCATGCTTCCTAAAAAGGATCTTACCTATAAGAACGATCTGCTTTATACGTTTCATAATGCAGATTTCATTAAGGAACCACACTTTGCCGAATCATACCGTTTATGTAAAGAAATTGGTGGCGATCTTTTAAAAGATTACGATATTCAATGGCGTGTATACATGTTGTGTTGCGCTGCTCATCATGCCACCAAACTGGAAGGTGATTTTGTGGACTGCGGTGTTTATACCGGCTTTTGTACACGAGCGATCACACATTTTGTGCATTTTGAGAAGCTTAATAAAAAATATTATTTAATGGATACCTTCGAAGGATTGGATCCAAAATACAGTAGTGAATACGAGCTTAAACGTAATGATAAATTAGGTTACGGTAAAAAAGGAAGTTTATACGATACCGTTAAAGAAACCTTTAAGAATTATAATGTGGAGTTGGTAAAAGGACCAATACCTGAAACTTTGCCATTAGTTAAAACAGATAAGATCGCGTTCTTATCAATTGATATGAATAGCGAAATACCCGAGATCGCCGCAATGGAATATTTTTGGGACAAATTAGTACCAGGTGCCATTATTGTTTTGGATGATTACGGATATCCGGGATGTGAAAATCAAAAATTAGCACATGATAAATTTGCGCAATCAAAAGGTCTTTTAGTGTTTCCTTTGCCAACCTGTCAAGGATTGATCATCAAACCATAAAGCATGTCAGTTAAGGTTTCTATTTGTATACCTACATATAACCAAACTGAGTTTCTTAAAAAGAATCTTGAGTCCATCATCGCCCAAACTTTTACAGATCACGAGATCATCATTACCGACGATTCAACAACCAATGAAGTAGAGGAGTTGGTCAAACAATTCTTTAAACTTCATCCGGTAAATCATATCTATCAAAAAAATAATAACTCATTAGGTACACCTGCCAATTGGAACAAAGCAATTTCATTGGCAAAAGGAGAATATATAAAGATCTTGCATCATGATGATTGGTTCAAAGAAAAAGATAGTTTAGAGAAATTCGTAAATGCTTTAGATCATCATCCCCAATCAAATTTGGCATTTAGTTCAACCAGTATTTTAAACGCAAAAGACAACACTTACTCCGTAAACAAACCAGATTCTGAATACCTGAAATCATTACATGCCGATCCTTTAGTTTTGTTCAACAACAATCGAATTGGCGCGCCATCTGCTACCATCTATCGTGCCATTACGGATATTCGTTTTGATGAACGCATTAGTTATTTGGTAGATGTTGACTTTTATTTGCAGCTGTTAAGTACTAATTCAAATGCAACTTTTATTGAAGAAGCCTTGATCGTTAATGTTAGTCATTTAGATACTCAGGTTACCGCTTCATCCATCAATAAAAAAACACAGATTGGTGAGTATTGTTACATGTACAACAAATGGTTTAAAGGTAATTTCCCAAATGCCAAATTGCGTTTGTTCTTTAAAGATCTATTTGCCTGGTATAAGTTAAATTCGTTTGATGAAATAGAGACTTTAGGTTACGAAAAACCTGAGCCTCAATGGATCTTTAAAATATTATTCTTCCAATCTAAATTCAGTAAGTATGGATAAACCGTTAGTGAGCATAGTGCTTCCGGTTTATAATGCCGGTGTGTATTTGAAAGAGGCCATTCAAAGCATCTTAGATCAAACGTATACAAACTTTGAATTGATCATCATCAATGATGGGTCAACAGATGATTCTGAAAAACTGATCAAGTCGTTTACTGACGATCGTATTCGTTATATATATCAACAAAACACCGGCTTGGCTGGCGCACTAAATACCGGTTTAAAAGCTTCAAACGGTAAGTACATTGCTCGACAGGATCAGGATGATATTTCATTAAAAGAGCGTTTGCAAAAGCAAGTTGAGTTTTTGGAAAAGCACCCAAACGTTAATTTACTTGGTACCCGAGCGCAAGTTTTTACTGATGATCAAAAGGAAATGAAAATGCATGATCACGCAACTGTACCGGCGATCTTACATTTTGATCTATTATTTGACAACCCTTTTGTTCATAGCTCCGTTATGTTTCGAAAAGAAAGTATAGAACAAATTGGTTATTATAATGATGATAGGTCTTATTTCGAAGATTATGAATTATGGTCTAGATTTGTATTAAAAGGAAAAGTTGCAAATTTAAGAGACGTGTTGGTTTATTATCGCCATCACGAACAGGGCTTGTCGAAATCTAAAAATTATTTCAAAGAAGATGCTGTATATAATCAATCATTGAATAATATCAGAAATTTAATTCTAAATATGGATGATACTGTAATTGATATGATTGCAGTTTATCATGTTAAACTAAATAAGTATAAAAATTCTACCTTTCGTCAAATAAATAATGGTTTAAATAACTTAGCTTTAAAACTAATTACACTATACCCAAATGATAAAGAATTAATATCTGAAAGAAAAAAGCAGTATAGTGAAATTTTACGTTATAAATTAAATCAAATAAAGCGGATAAAAAATAAAGATAAACCAGTTAAGATATTTTTATTGAAACTTGAAACTAAAATTTTTGGATCTCATCCATATATTAAAAATGATTAAAAAATGAGAATACTGCACTGTGTTGAATCTTATTATCCTTCCGTTGGCGGAATGCAGGAAGTTGTGAAGCAATTAAGCGAGCGACTTGCAGCCAAAGGACATGAGGTAACGGTGGCAACACGTTTTCAGGAGGAAAGAAAATTTGATACACTGAATGGTGTTAAAGTTGTTGGTTTTAAAGTGAGTGGTAATGCGGTAAGCGGAATTAAGGGCGAAAAAGAGAAATACATTGAGTTTTTATTGAATGGTAATTATGATGTAGTTACGTTTTTCGCCGCTCAGCAATGGGCAACCGATCTGGCATTACCCATATTAGATCAAATAAAAGGTAAGAAGGTCTCTGTTCCAACCGGATATTCGGGATATTACTGGGAAACATATCAGGGCTATTTTAATGATATGAAAAAATACATTCATGGTTACGATATGAATGTGTATTTAAGTTACGATTACAGGGATATAAATTTTGCGAAGGAAAATAAGGTTGATGAAAAAAAGATCACACTCATACCTAATGGAGCAGGCGCGGATGAGTTTTTAAAGAAGTATGATATTGATATTCGAAGTAAGTTAAATATTCCAAATGATGATCTCATCATTTTAAGCATTGGCTCTTATACCGGATGGAAAGGTCATAACGAGATGGTAGAGATGTTCCTTCGTTCGAATATAAAAAATGCAACCTTATTAATGATCGGTAATCACTATCAGTATTTCAAAAAACAATATTATCGCAAGCCATTCTTAGGAATGTTGTATTTGCTTAACAAATTGTTCTGGAAAAAGCGGATCATCTTCGATTTTTTTCCGCGCGATTTTACGGTGGCTTGTTATTTACAATCTGATATTTTCTTATTTCCTTCTAATATCGAATGTTCGCCAATTGTATTGTTTGAGTGTGCTGCCGCCAAATTGCCATTCCTGGCTTCTGATGCCGGTAATTCAGGGGAGATTGCTAAATGGACAGGAGGAGGCTTGATATTGCCAACCGAAAAAAACAAAGAAGGATTTAGTAAAGTAAATATCAAAGGATCTATTAAAATGCTTGAAGATCTTGTTGCAGACAAGAACAAACGCCAACAAATGGGCGAAACGGCATTTGAGAATTGGAAGAAAAAATACAGTTGGGAAGTGATCACTGATAGTTACGAGAACTTATATAAAACCTTAATTCAAAAATGATCATTACAAAATTAATAGGAGGTTTGGGTAATCAAATGTTTCAGTATGCTGCCGCAAAGGCATTAGCTTTTAAACATGGGGTGGAAGTAAAGGTTGATACAAGTGAATTGGAGAAGGACAGTGCCGGTGTATATACACAACGTTATTTTGAACTTACTTGTTTTAATGAAAACATTCAAGTAGCAAGTAAGAATGAGTTAGCGCCTTTTTATAAAAAGTACAGTTCAACAGCTTTAAGATTCTTGCAACGAAAATTTCCGTCGGCCTTTAAAACCTTGTATGCCAAAGAAAAGGGAAGTGCGTTCAATCCTGATTTTTTAGATTTCCCTGAGAATACGTATTTGGATGGTTTTTGGCAAAGCGAAATTTATTTTAAAGCTTATGAGGAGGAGATAAGAGATGATTTTGATTTTAAGCAAGAAATAAAAGATAGAAATAAGCAATTAGCTGATAAGATCAGATCTGTGAACAGTGTTTCGCTGCATGTAAGAAGAGGTGATTATGTAAGCAATGCTTTAACCAATAAATTCCATGGCTTGTGTCCGCCATCGTACTACCAAGATGCTGTAAAACATTTTATGGAAAAGGGAAATATTGAATTGTTTATTTTTTCTGATGATCTGGAGTGGTGTAAGCAACATTCTAAATTTAATTTACCTACTCATTTTATTGAAACAAAAAATGCATTCGATGATCTTTATTTAATGAGTTTATGCAATCACAATATTATTGCCAATAGCAGTTTTAGTTGGTGGGGAGCCTGGTTAAACGCCAATCCCGATAAAACCGTTATTGCACCTGAAAAATGGTTTGCTTCCGATACACAAAATACATCTGACTTGATACCGTATACATGGATAAAAATGTAAATACACCATTAGTAACGGTATTAATGCCCGTGTATAATGCCGATTTGTATGTAAAGCAGGCCGTTGAAAGTATATTGGCACAATCATATTCTCATTTTGAATTACTGATCATTAACGACGGATCGGTTGATGGATCTGTGAACATTATTAAATCAATTACAGATGAACGCGTTCATTTAGTAGAGAACGAAACGAACCTTGGTTTGATAGCCACATTAAATAAAGGTTTTGATCTTGCGAAAGGTAAGTACATTGCCCGAATGGATGCCGATGATGTGGCTTTACCAAATCGTTTGAAAGAACAAGTGGCCTATCTCGAAAAAAATGAGGAGGTTGGTGTATATGGTTGTGGTTATGTGGATCTGAAACATGAACAAGAAGGTAAACAAACTGTTTTTTTAAGCGACCATGATGCGTTAAAGAGTGTGTTATTCTTTAATTCCTGTATGGGACATCCAACCGTAATGTTTCGAACGGAACTATTGCGAGCGAATGAACTGAAGTATAATCCCGAATTCAAACATGCAGAGGATTATGAGTTTTGGGTGCGCACAATTGAATTGACCAAATTCTCAAACTCACCAAAGGTGTTGTTACAATACCGTATACACGATAAACAAGTGAGCACAACCGAAGCTGCAGCTCAAAAAGTAGTTGCTGCTCATATTCGCTTGTTTATGATCGAAAAACTGGGGATAAAGCCTAATGAAACCGAAATGTATATTCATAATTCCATTGGAAATAAAGACACTTTAAAAGGATTTGAGAATGTGCAACGAGCGGAACAATGGTTAATGAAACTCATTCAGGCCAATGATCAGAAACACCATGTTAAAACCGATCAATTTAAAGCGTATCTCTCGCTGATCTTTCAGGATATTTGCGCCAACGCCTCTGTGGGATTAAGAGCCTATAGGTTCTATAAAAGATCTGCTTTATCTCATTACGGTAACCAAAGCTTTATGTTCAAATTAAAATTAATGGTAAAGTGTCTGGTACGATAGAAAATAACCAACAAACAAATGGATTGGTTACTGTTATAGTGCCGTGTTATAACTATGCCCATTTTTTAGGTGAGACCTTGGATTCTGTTATTGCTCAAACATACACCAATTGGGAATGTATCATTATTGATGATGGTTCAACCGATCGAACAAAAGAAGTAGCTGAGCAATATTGTCAAAAGGATAAACGCATCCGGTATATTTATCAATCAAACCAAGGATTATCGGCTGCACGTAATAAAGGAATTGATGAAGCGAAAGGTGAATTTATTCAGTTTTTAGATAGCGATGATCTGATCACTCCCGAAAAATTTCGTCATCAGGTTACCTGTTTTTCGAGCAATGAAGAAGTTGATATGATCTATTCTAATTATAATTTGATGACAGCAGATAGCAGCAAACGATGGGGAGTAGAGGCAACAAACTGGATCGTAATGAAACATCAACCGTTCAAAGAATTCTTACATTATTGGGAAAAAGGCTTCACTATTCCAATACATGCGTATCTATTCAAACGATCGTGTTTTACTAAATGGGGAAAGTTTGATGTGAGTTTACCAACACATGAAGATCTGGCCTTACAATTGAATTTTTCGCTTCATGG
>JBIKKW010000197.1:0-4000 GCA_044360115.1 Bacteroidia bacterium | reverse complement strand
ACAAAGGCAAGTAACAACATCATTGAACAGATAGATACCTTGGCCAATATAGCTACCGAGTTTAGCAACTTTGCAAAACTACCTAGTGGCGAATTAGAAAAAGTTGATCTGGCTGAGATCATCCATTCAACCGTTGATCTGTTTGAAAAAGAAAACAACATCACCATTATTGTTAGTCTGCACACCCCAAATTTATTTGTGCTGGCCGATAAAGAACAAATGTTACGCGTATTCAATAACTTATTGAAAAATGCGATACAAGCAACAACAGAGGTTTCTGATCCACACATTCAAATTAACAGCAAGGCTTATGAAGATCAATATCTAATTGCGATCTCTGATAACGGCTGTGGCATTCCTGAGAATTTAAAACAAAAGATATTTACGCCAAATTTCACAACCAAATCAACCGGTTCGGGATTAGGCTTGGCTATGATCAAAAATATTTTTGATACTATTCAGGCAAAAATTTGGTTTGAAAGTGAAGAAAATAAAGGCAGTATTTTTTATCTGGAATTTAAACAGATAAATGATTAATTTTAAACACAAATAATTAAAGTGATGGAACGCATTCCTGTTTTAAAAACATACAAATTATATATTGGCGGTCAGTTTCCACGAACCGAAAGCGGAAGGTATTACGAGCTGAAAGACAAAAAGAAAAAATTATTGGCGAACATGTGTTTGTCGTCACGTAAAGATCTGAGAAACGCAGTTGTGGCCGCAAGAGCTGCCTTTGGCGGATGGAGCGGCAGATCGGCATTTAACCGTTCACAAATTATTTACCGTATTGCCGAAATGTTGGAAGGACGTAAAGCGCAATTAATGGATGAATTGGTACAACAAGGATCAACAGCGGTACAGGCTAAAAATGAAGTGGCAGCTTGTATTGACCGCATCATTTATTATGCAGGATGGTGTGATAAATACACACAAATATTCAGCTCGGTGAATCCGGTTGCCTCATCGCATTTTAATTTTTCTGTTCCGGAACCTACCGGCGTGGTAAACATCATAGCGCCCGAAGAATCATCGTTGTTAGGATTGATAAGCGTTATTATTCCAGTGATTGCGGGAGGAAACACCTGCGTGGTATTGGCTTCTGAAACAAAACCTTTATGTGCTATTACGTTTGCTGAAATATTGGCCACATCCGATCTTCCAGGAGGCGTAGTAAATATTTTAACCGGAACCAGCAGCGAATTGCATGCGCATTTTTCGAACCACATGGATGTGAACGCGATCATCTATTGTCGTAAGAATAAAGACGAGATCAAAGCGATTGGAGAGAATGCTTCTTTAAATGTGAAACGCACTTTTTACTGGAATAAAGATTGGACCAAAGCAGAAAATCAAAACCCCTATTTGATCCTCGATCTTCAAGAAACCAAAACAACCTGGCATCCGATCGAGAACATTGGTGTTGGCGGCGCGAAGTATTGATCATTTAAACTTCCGTTTAAGTGAACATTATATTTACAACTTCCTCTTGCTTTTATGTAAAGAGCGTCTAAATGTTTCAACTATAGTTTTGGGAATGTCACAAAGCTTTGCTTAATGTAGAATGGTTTAAAGTTTAACTTCAAACTTTTTCCCGATTCATGCCGTTTGTTAAAAACCTGATTTAGCCTTTTATTGGCATAGTGTTTGCATACACCATTGATATGAGATATATTCTTATATTTTTAATGTTAAATTGGCTTCATTCTTCAGTGGATGCACAAGCGTTAATTTTAACAGTTAATACACCGACAATTAACGGTGCCGATAATGCCAACGTAAAGATCAATACCCGCATATTATTCTCTTCTAACGCTTATACCTTAGCACATTCTTATTCAAAGGATCTTATCAATAAAACGGTGACGTTAACTTCTTGCTATTACAGTCCTGGTCTTTTAACTGTAGTGGGAGATGTTAAAGATACGGTGAATATTGGATCGCTTCCATCAGGAACTTATACGCTTTATTACACGGTTTTTTTATCAAACACATCGCCCGTATGCAATCCAATTGATACTGTGGTTAATTCACATACATTTCAAATTGGACCAACTTCCATCAATGAATTGGAAGCCATCAATAAAATTCAAATAAGCCCAAATCCGGTAAAAGATAAATTTATTATCAAAGGAGATGAAAACATCGAATTAAAGAACCTTGCGGTTATTAATATGGTTGGTGAAATAATTCATGAAAAAAGGTCCTTTTACACAAACCAAGAGATCTCCATGTCGGATCTACCTGCAGGGATCTATTTTATTGAAATAAGTACTGCCAACAGATCAAAAATTATTAAACTCATCAAAGAATAATTTTTTCGCCACTGTGTTATAAAGATCATTTTTTGTCCAAATACCGTTTCACGATCGAATCACTTTTATCAATACTATTCATTAACCACTCCAGGTAAATGTCTGTTTTCTCTTCTTCGCTTAATTTATAATTCGAAACTTCTTTTCTAATGCGTGTGGTTAACTCATACATGCACAAGGCAGCACTTACACTAATATTAAAGCTCTCCGTAAAACCATACATGGGTATCTTTACAAATTCATCGGCCATAGATCTCACTTCTTCGGTGATGCCTTCCAATTCTGTTCCAAACACCAGTGCTAATTTTCCATCTACAGGTAATTTATCAATTGTAACATCGTTGGTATGAGGTGTTGTGGCTACGATCCTAAAACCTTCTGCTTTCAGTTTCTTTAAACACGCCACCGTATTATTTTCTTCTCCTTTGTAACGTTTAATGGTTACCCAACTTCCGGCACCTAAAGCAATATCATTATTCACCTTCATCGAATTTCGGTTCTCAATAAAGTGTACATACTGTACGCCAAAACAATCACAACTGCGTATAACGGCGCTGGCATTGTGTGCCTGATACAGATCCTCAACCACAATTTGCAAATGATTGGTACGTTGCTCCAAAACCTCATCAAAGCGCTGTTTCCTTTTAGGTGTTATAAAATCAGTTAAATAGGATATAAGTTGTTTTTTATCTGCTTGGTTTTGCATACTATTATTTACGAATTGTAAAAATAAGCAAATAGTTACTTTTCTATAATACTTAGCTCTTTAATTCTTAATTAAAACCTATTTGGTAATGTTGGCTATCCTATTTTGTTGTTTGGAAAAAACTGAAGAAGGCAGCTGTTTTTTATTATCTTTATACCATGAAAAACAAACTTTCTAAACAACCTAATACATACGAAAAGCGTTTGATGGAATTGTTTCGTTTGATTCGTATTTCAAAGATGCTAAATTCGGCAAAAATTAAGATCAACACTTTAAATAAATAATAAATGGACCTCCTTGATGAAGAAATAATTGGTCTGTTTAAAGCTCTTCAAAAAAGAAATGTAAAGTACATTATAGTTGGTGGCTTTGCCACTGTACTTAACGGCCATACACGATTAACGCTAGATGTGGATATTTGGATAGATGATACTTTGGAAAACAGAACAAATTTAAAGAACGCTTTAGTGGATGTTGGCTTGGATGATCTGCCACAATTATTAACAATAGATTTTGTGCCTGGTTGGTCGAGCATTAAATTACCAAGTGGTTTTGAGCTTGATATAATGACCAGTTTAGCCGGATTTCCTAAAGAGCAATTCAACACAAGTTACTCTCTTTCTAATGAAGCCATAATTGAAGGAATTCCTATCAGGTTTTTTCATGTTAATCAATTGATCCAGTCAAAAAAAGCTTGTAACCGTTTAAAAGACCAATTGGATGTTGAAGAATTAGAAAAAATAAAAAAAGAATCAGAAAATGAAAACCAAAAAAATTGATATCGCTTTACAAGGTGGTGGTGCACATGGTGCCTACTCCTGGGGTGTATTAGATCGTTTACTGGATGATGAACGCATTGAGATAGATGGTATTTGCGGAACCAGCGCAGGTGCAATGAATGGCGTTTGTGCCATTTACGGATTGAACAAAGGCGGTAAAAATTTAGCAAAACATTTGTTGGTCAAATTTTGGCATCGCG
>JBIKKW010000196.1:0-4011 GCA_044360115.1 Bacteroidia bacterium | reverse complement strand
AATGACGGGCTTTGTGCCATTGGCAGTAACCTTTACTAATACAAGTAATACCAGCACGGGTGCAAGCAGCATTATTTCAACCTGGGGCTATGGTAACGGTATTATCACACCAACGGTAATGAATAATCAATTGGTATCAACCACGTATACAGCAGCGGGAACATACAGTGTGATCTTACGTGTACAAAAAGGAACTTGTGTAGATACCGCTATGCGCATCATTAATGTGGAGCTGGCATCCAAGTTAGAGATACCGAACATCTTTACACCAAATGGTGATAAGTCAAACGACATCTTTAGATTACGTTCAACCAACTTATCGGAAGTATACATTATCATTTACGATCGTTGGGGTACTATGGTTTATGAGTTAACCAGCGAAACAGGCAACTTTGCATGGGATGGAAAGAACCAGGCCGGTAAAGATTGTTCGGAGGGAACCTTCTTCTACATCCTTAAAGCCAAAGGTAAAGATGGTCAGGAATATGACCTGAGAGGTAATGTGAGTTTGTATAGATAATTTGAATTATGATAAGATCAAAACTTTTATTTTGCGTAATGTCGCTTTTAGTGTTCAACTTAAGCGCTATTTACACCAACGTGCCAAACAAAAAGCCGAATTTTTCTTTGAGTAATGGGTTTGGTTCTAGCGACAAGAAAACCCCTATGGGTTTTGAAGAAAATAAGGGACAATTCATTGGTGAAAAAGAAACAGCTATTAACGATTTCTATTTTCGTTTTATGGCCAAGGATGCACACATCTATTTGGGGAAAGATGGAATAACTTATCTCCTATTTAAAACAGCAGGCGAACATAAACCACATAAAGATGGAGAACAAAGGCATGATTCAATACTTTATAGCAGGGTAGATGTTGATTTGGTAGGCGCTAATATTAGTAAAGAACGAGTTATTGTAGAAGATGAATTAAGTTTCGTATCGAATTATTTTACAAGCAATGGGCATTTTACAAATGTAAAGCAATATAAAAAACTGACATTTAAAGAGGTTTATAAAGGTATTGACTGGGTTTGGTATGTTAACGAAAAAGAAAAAGGTGGTGTGATAAAATATGATTTTATTGTTCATGCAAACGCTGATCCAATGCAAATTAAAATGCTTTACAAGTGGGCTGATATTAAAATTGAAAACAATAATTCTATTATCATTAAAACTCCTTTAAGCGAAGTTAAAGAAGGCGAGGCTATAAGTTATGTTAACGGACAAGAGATAGGTACTTCATATATTATTAAAGACAATGAAGTATCTTTTCAATTAGGTAATTATGATCGTTCACAAACACTCATAATTGATCCTCCGCTAAATTTGATCTGGGGTACCTATTTTGGTGGTTCCGCATGGGAAAAGAACACAGATGTTTCTAATTCCATTGATGCCAATGGAAATGTATTTGTGGTTGGTAATACATTCTCAAGTAATTTTATGCCATTGATAAATCCAGGGGGCGGTGCATATTTTCAGGGTACTTATGCCGGTGGGTCGGGCATACAAGGACATGGTGGTGATATCTGTATCTTTAAGTTCACCAATCTTGGTGCTTTGGTATGGTGCACGTATTATGGAGGGAGTGATGAGGATAATGGCGCTTCTATACATTTGGACGCCAATAATAATGTTTATGTAACCGGTTGTTCGCTTTCGAGCAATTTTCCATTACAAAATCAAGCTGGTTCATATAATCAAAGCACATATGCTGGCGGAACTAATAGCAATGATGAAGGTGGCGATGCTGTGTTAATGAAATTTACCAACAATGGTAATTTGCTTTGGGCTACCTACTATGGAGGTTCGCAAAATGATGCCGGTAGAAGTGTCGTAACGGATGCCACAGGAAATGTATATGTTACGGGATGGACTCAATCTACGAATTTCCCAATGAATAATCCGGGTGGCGGTGCATATTATCAAGGCACAATAGGAGGAGGTATTGATGCATTCATGATCAAGTTCAATGCATTAGGTGCACAGGTTTGGTCAACATATTATGGAGGTAACGGGAATGATATTGCTCATTATATTACTCGTGATATGAATGTAGGGATGATGATAGTTGGAGAAACAATGTCAACCAATTTACCAACGCTGAATCCGGGTAGTGGCGCATATTTTCAGGCGGCTAATGCAGGAGCCAAAGATGCATTTATTTTAAAGATCAATAACGCAGGAGTGCAGATTTGGGGAACGTATTATGGAGGAAATAATAATGATATTGCACGTGGTGTTGATGTTCATATATCAGGCGCTATTTATGTAATAGGGCAAACCTTTTCCACCAATTTCCCGTTAGCAAATCCGGGCAGCGGGGCATATTATCAAGCAACAAATGGCGGCCCTGCTAATACTAGCGATGTCTTCTTTGGAAGATTTACTAATCCAGGTGCATTGATTTGGTCAACCTATTACGGTGGTAATGATACAGATGATGGTTGCGCAGTTACGAGTGATGCCTGTGGTCATATTTATGCTACCGGTAATGCAGAGTCTACCAACCTACCTGTTGTAAATCCTGGAGGTGGTGCATTTTTTATTCCAAATAATTTGGCTGCCGATGACGTTTGGTATGCATCATTTAACCCTTTGAATGGTATGCTATGGTCTACCTATTGCGGTACAACAGGTTTTGATGAAAAGGGTACATCGTTAAAGATAGATGGTAATGGTAATATATTCATTGTTGGGTACTGGTGTTTTTATAGTAATAGTAACGCCTACATGGCTGTTCCGGGGGCCTACAATAAAACTAACACTGGAGCCGATGACTTTTTCATAGCGAAGTTCAATATTGCAAGTTGTTCAATTAATCCATTTAATTTTTATTTATGTTATGGAACAAGCACGGTTATTACCATGCCGAATTTTTTTAATTTAAGTAATCCTAGTTATTCAATTCAACCCGGAGCAACAATACAGGCAAGCCCTAATTTTACAGTTTCGCCTAGTGTTAATACCGCATATACACTTTATGTAACTGGTCTAAATAGTTCTAACGTTTTAACTACATACTCTACAATTGCCAGCGGAACGGTTTATCCGGCGCCGTCAGCCAATCCGCTTGTAATGAACAGTACATGTACTAACACTAATAACAGCGTGAATATTTCTGTAGGTTTCACACCTAGTGTAAGCACGAATTATACTACAAGTTGGAGTCCATTACCTGCAAATTATTCTACAGTAAATTCGGCTACTGCTTCGGGATTAGTGCCAGGACCAAATACTGCCACCATTACCTCAGAGCATGGATGTAAAACAGTTGTGAATTTCAGTGTTGGACCAATTATGCAGCTGGCAGATTTTATTTTGATCAACCCGAGTAATGATTACACCATTACTTGTATGAATCCAAACGTATTGCTAACAACAAGTGTAACTAATGGTGTTCCGCTTACTTTTGTTTGGAGCGCCTGTTCACCAACCGTTGCAGGACCTAGTTTTAATTTTACTACTGCATGTACGGGCCAGGTAGTTGGAACCAGTTCAACAGGATGTAATGTTGGAAAAACATTTACAGTTTATCAAAGTTACACTGCACCTGTTGTTGCCGTTACGCCAAGTGTGGCGCATATGATTTGTAACTCACCTCCGCCAACATTTACCGGTACAAGCAATTTGGGACCAAACGTTACTACCAATTGGTTTCAAGTTGTGGGCTCAAACTCTGTTTATGTTGGTGTACCGCAGGGAACAATCAATATTTTTCAACCCGGTCAACCGGGTATATATTGGTTCGAATCGGTATATAATTTAACCGGATGTAAAACCACACAATCAGTTTTAGTAACCGCTTCAGCAGGTGTACCAATATTTACGGTAACCAGTTCAACCAATTTCACCATAGGCTGTTCAACCAGCAGTATTACCAGTATGCAGGTTAGCAGTGTCATAACCTCACCGGTTCCGTCAGTAGCTTGTCAGTATACCTTTGTACCGCCAGGATTTACAGGCACACCAACAACCTTCTCATTCAATCCAAATCAAAACAACATCACC
>JBIKKW010000193.1:0-4076 GCA_044360115.1 Bacteroidia bacterium | reverse complement strand
TGTATCCAAGTTAGTTTGGTCTCATTATCGTTAATGGAAACTAGTTCATACGTTACTGTTGAATAATTTTCGGGTTTATCTTCCAGTCCCGAGAAAACGCTCCAATAGCTATAGCTGATCTTTTCTCCGTTTATATTTTCTTTGATAAAGCCATGGTCGCGATATTTGTGCCCTTCATATTCCCCTTCAAAAATAATTTCACTACCAATTTTCCAATCGGTTAGGGTGTTGGTATCATATAAATATATTTTTATGATGGCTGGATCGGTTAATGCTTTCCAAACGTGATGAACAGAAGCATTTATAATAATTGATTTTGTTACACTAAGATCTAACAGCATGTTTAACTTATGTTTTTATTGAGGAGCGAATTTATTTGTTGCGAGTGAGTTTTTGAAAGTAAGATCAGAAAAGTGATCGCGCCAATGGTGGCATAAAGCATATCTGATTGTGTGTCCCAAACATATCCTTGCGTGCCCAAAAATGATTCGGCAGATTGGCCGGATGCAATTGCAACAAACCATTCTAAAAATTCATACAATGAACTGATGGTGATACAGGTTGCTATGGTTAAAAAATTAAGCCAGCTTTTTATAACAACGTTTTTTCGAATAAAAATTTCGCGCACGATGGCTGCGGGTATAAAGCCCTGTGCAAAATGCCCAACTTTATCATAGTTGTTTCGCGATTGATGAAACAATTCTTTAATGTGATCAAAAAATGGAACTTCGGCATAAGTATAATGTCCGCCTATGAATAAGATCAGGCAATGAATTAAAATGAGCGTGTAGGTGAGTTTAGTGAATTGAAATTTTTTGAATGTAAGAGTTAATATGATCAATCCGATAATGGCCGGAAAAACCTCTAAGATCCAAGTGAAATAATCATGCGGTGCTATGCCCGACCAAATAAGAACACAAAAGAAAATAGTGAGTATGATATAGTAAAACCTCATGATAGAGCTTTTGTAGCAAGCAAACTAAAAACAATTGGTATTTTATTATCTAAATGTTTGATGCGAAATTTATTAGGCGCAATTTCTACTGTTTCTTTAAAGCAATTGTAAGGCGAGTAGTCGTATTCCTGAAACTGATCAATAACTAATTTGTTTTGAATGAGACTTGAAAAGATCTCAGATAAGCTATGATTCCACATCATGTATTCCTGAACCAGATCTGCCTTTTGATCGGCATAAGAACCAGTGTAGGTTTCGTGGATCACTCCGGTATTAAAATAATTATAGTTGATAGATCTAAAATGATCATCAAACATCCAAACAACAGGATGAAACTCAACAAAAATAAATTTGCCGCCGGGTTTTAAAAAATGAGTTATTACATCTGCCCATTTTTGCAGGTCGGGCAACCAGCCAATGGTGCCATAACTTGTAAAAACAATATCAAAGGTTTTATTCAGATGCTTTGGAAGATCATAAATATTGCAACAAATAAATTCAGTATCCGTTTTTAATTCGTTGGCAAGCGCACGTGCTTTATCAATTGCTTTATCTGAAAGATCGATACCTGTTACTTGAGCGCCCATTCGGCTTAAGGAGATACTGTCTTGTCCGAAATGACATTGTAAATGTAAAACCGATTTTCCTTTAATATCTCCCAATAAATTTAGTTCGATTGGGTTTAATGACGATCTACCATTAAGAAATGAAGGCAGATCATAAAATTCTGATCGAACATGAATATCTGTTTTATTATTCCAGGCAGTTCGGTTTATTTCAATGTAATCTTTTCCGGTATTCGACATATTTACTGAAGTGTAGGATGAAGATACTAAAAGCTTTATCCTCTAACAAATGCTAGTGATTTGAACAATTGTTATAAATTCTAAGAAAAATGTGTGATTTTTTTATTACATTTAAAACGTTTTAGTAAAATAGAATAAATATCATGAAAATAAAATTAGTACAACTTTTTATGTTGGCCTTTATCGCTAACATCTTTGGGCAGAATGTTGGTGACACCATTACCATTAAAACATTAAAATATGGTAGCGCCACTCGCGATACCATGATCAGTTTTCCAAATGGTCCGCAAACATTTGAAAAAATCATTATGAAGTACAACATGCGTTGTAAGAATGCATTGATCTCAACACAAGCTGCCCCTAATCAAGGTTGTGGTGAGTGGGATTATTCTTGTAACACTTACATTGTTGATTCATCAAAAATTGAAAAGGATCTAAAGAAACATCCAAGTCATTTAATTTCAAACTTTACAGGGACTGCTTTTCCTTACGCTATCGATCAACCTTTTGATTATTATGATTTCAAGCAAACCAATGTAAATATCAATTCCATTATCTCTGAAACACTTTTCCCGGTTGGTAATGGTTTTGTTCCTTCAGGTAATATTTTAAAGTCCGATGAGCATTCGGGGCATTCACAGATCTTAGTTAAAGCATCTGAATTAACTGCAGCAGGTTTAACTGCCGGACCAATTCATGGTTTCTTTTTAAATGTTGCCAATGCAGGTGGTTTAGTGCAATTCTTTAAAGTAAAAATGAAATTGACCAGTGCAACCAATACCGCATTAACGGCTAGTTCTCCAACCTTAACCGGTTTCACAGAGGTTTACAATAAGAACATGAATTTCATTAATGGTAACAACCGTGTGCAATTTCATACGCCATTCAATTGGGATGGTACAAGCAACGTGATAATTGATCTTTCTTTCACAAACACACAGCCTTCTGCACCAATTCTTTTTAATGGTTTGGTTTACACATCTAATGTAGTTTTATACACCAATAATAATTACGCTGCTGAATTAAGTAATTTTGGTCACGCTGTAATTAACACCGCAAGTTTAAATACCATAGGCAATGAAGTTACCATTTCGTTATGGGCATATGGTAACGCTACTTTATTACCTGCCAATACTTCTTTATTATGGGCTTGGTCAAACGACCCAACACAACGTCAAATAAATATCCATTTTCCGTGGAGTAATAGTAGTGTATATTTTGATGCCGGATTTACCTCAGGAGGATTTGATCGTATTGATAAAGCAGCAACCGCCAGCGAAACCGAAGGACAATGGAACCATTGGACATTTACAAAAAATGCAACCAGTGGCGATATGAAAATATATGTGAATGGCGCCTTGTGGCATTCAGGTGTTAGTAAAACCAAAGTGATGTCTATATTAAACATGATACTTGGTAAAGACAATAACTTGGGTAACAATTACAAAGGGAAAGTAAATGAACTTACCATTTGGAATAAAGAATTAGGATTAGTTGATATTCAAAGTTGGATGAACAGAACAATTGATAACACGCATCCATTCTATAACAATCTAGTTGCGTATTATCAGTTAAATGAAGGAACCGGTCAGTTGATCAACGATAGTAAATTCTCATTGACTTCTAACGGCACCAATTTACAATGGACCTACGACAGAGGCGATAAATTAACTCGTAATTTTATTGAAAGCACTACACGTCCAAATATTGAATTTTTCAGAGGGAACTATTCATTAACAACATCAACTGTCACCGTTCGTGATTCTGTTGGCCATTTACCAAAAGTGGTTCAAGCATATTCAATTACATCGCAGGCAACTGTAACGCCAATGGCTCATGACTTGGTGGTGTTATCTGCAAGCAGTAATTCGTATCATGCAACAACGCGTTATATTTACGATGGAGACTTAAATGTGCTTACCGGAACATTATCAACCACACCTGCTGGTACTTTTATCATTACAGATCTGAATTACTATGAGCGTTATCCGTTCTATAATGAGATCATGTCGTTTGTTACGCCTTATGGTAAAGGATTAGATCTTGGAGCAAAAGGTAAAACATGGTATTTTGATGTAACAGATTTTGCGCCAATCTTAAAGGGACAAAAACGTTTTGTGATGTCGTTAGGCGGTCAGTGGCAAGAGCAGATGGATATTGATTTTTATTTTATTGTTGGAACACCTCCGCGTACCGTTTTACAATTCAATCAAATTTGGCAGGGTGGTCATCGTATTGGCGGCCCATCTATTGGAACTATTCTTAACGATAGTCATTTTGAACCACTAGCAGTACCAACCTTAAGTAATGGCGCA
>JBIKKW010000079.1:0-14513 GCA_044360115.1 Bacteroidia bacterium | reverse complement strand
TCTTTATTGATTCTATTTACACGCCAATTAAAAATGTAAAATACACGATCGAAAACTACCGTGTTGAGCAAAAGACCGACTTCGAAAGATTGATCCTTGATATTGTTACTGATGGTTCAATTCACCCGAAAGAAGCTTTAAAAGAGGCTGCTAAAATTTTGATCTTCCACTTTATGTTATTCTCTGATGAGAAAATCACATTAGATGCAGAAGAAAAACGTAGCGAAGAGGAGTTTGATGAAACAAGCCTTCACATGCGTCAATTATTGAAAACTAAGTTAGTTGACATGGATCTTTCAGTTCGTGCTTTAAATTGCTTAAAAGCGGCTGATGTGGAGACATTAGGTGAGTTAGTATCATTCAACAAGAACGATCTATTGAAGTTCCGTAACTTCGGTAAGAAATCATTAACCGAATTAGAAGATTTAGTGCAAACTAAAGGTTTACAATTTGGAATGAACGTTGCAAAGTATAAACTAGATAAAGATTAATTAAAATGAGACACGGAGATAAAATTAATAATTTAGGTCGTAAAACTGCTCACAGACAAGCGTTAATGGCGAATTTGGCTATTTCTTTGATCGAGCACAAACGTATTTTTACAACCTTAGCAAAAGCAAGAGCTTTACGTACTTATGTTGAGCCATTGATCACTAAAAGTAAAACTGATAGCCAACATAACAGAAGAACTGTTTATGCATACTTACAAAATAAGGATGCTATCGGAACTTTATTCAAAGACATCGCTTCAAAAGTAGGTGACAGAAAAGGTGGATACACTCGTATCATTAAAACCGGTAACCGTATTGGTGATGCTGCTGAAATGGCAATGATCGAGTTAGTAGATTTCAATGAGATCTATACAAATGGTAAATCAGCTGGTGCTGAGAAAAAAGCTAAAACAACTCGTCGTAGTCGTGCTAAAAAAACTTCAGCAAAAACTGAAGCTGGTGATAGCGCAGCTGCGGAATAATAAACGAAGCTTTATAGATTTAAAAAGGGGACGATCATTCGTCCCCTTTTTTATTTTATCTAAATTGTTAAAACATATTTCTATAACAAAAATTTTTATATATTGCTATACTTTTTAAAAAAAGTTTTCAAGAAAATTGCTAATATTTGTATCATAGAAGTTAAACAATGGTAAAATTCCGTTTTAAAGCGATTGCAGTTCTTGCAATGCTTTTATTTTCGATCACATTATTACATTCTCAGCAAGGCGTTAATTATGTTTTTACAGCCGATTCATTAAAAGGATTTAATGAGAAAGCAGCATTGCTTCAAATGCGCCAGCAGGTTGGAGATCCTGCAGATTATAAGGGTTTCATGTATTGGCAAAAGAGAAGTTTTGTGAATGCGAAGTATAAATTAGGATCACAAAACGATGATAATTCAAGCTTTGCAAAAGTAATTCCGCCGGGCAATAATCAAGTAATGGCTGCACCTTGTGTGAATGAAGGTTTCGAATTAAATAACCTAACCGGTTGGACATGTACTCGGGGTACAAACTCTAACTCGTGTGTTTATCCAACTACTCCAACAACCATTGGTATTGGTGCACCTTTTTTACAGATCAACACAACACCTTTCGTTGATCCGATTGTGGGTACAGTGCCTAACTCACCATTCCCAGGTAATAAAGTCTTAAAACTAAACGATAATAACAATAACAACCCATTCTTCAGTGTTGTAAAAGCCAGTCAAACTTTTTCAGTTACATCATCGAATTTCTTGTATGAATTTGCCTATATCATGATCGCAAGTGGTAGTAATCACGTGTGTTGCGACATGCCTTATATGTATGTGAGAATACGTGACGCAATTGGTATCTTACAATCTTGTCCTAATTTTAGTATTCTTCCTCCTTCTGTTACTTCAACTGCATCTTGCCCGGGTATTGGCCCAACAACATGGACCACCGTTGGTTTTAATACTTATAATAACGGATGGCAAAAATATTCTATTGATCTAACCAGTTACATGAATCAAAATGTAACAGTTGAAGTTTTTGTGTCAGATTGTGCACAAGGTGGTCACTTTGGTTATGGCTATTTTGATTCCAATTGTAATACTTTTGGTGTTACATTAAATACATCAACTGTTTTTCCGGCGCCAACACAAACAGTAAACATTCCGGCACTTTGTGGAACAACTGCAACTTTAACTGCCCCAAGCGGATTAAATCCATACCTATGGAATGGTCCTCCGGGCAGTGGTATTACTAACAATACCAATCAAACCATCAGTACTCCAGTACCGGGTGATTATACCTTACAAATGACGCCGATTGGTGTTTGTAATCCTATTGTACGAATTGTTCGTTTATCATTTGTTCCACCATTAGGTGTTTCTGCTACACCAACATCAGTGTGTTCGGCAGGCACAAATTCAACTGCTATACTTACTGCAACCGGTGCCACCACTTATACATGGAGCACTGGGCCTAATACATCCACTATTTCCGTCAGTCCTTCCGTCACAACAATTTATACTGTCTCCGCAACATCATCAACCTGTACGGGGTCGCAAACTGTTCAAGTAACAGTAAATCCTAGTCCAACTATTTCAGTGAGTTCAAACTCCAATGTGGTTTGTACGGGAGGCAACGTTACATTAACCGCAGGAGGCGCAACAACCTACACATGGTTCCCTGGAGCAATAACCGGTTCGCAGGTTGTGGTTACACCAACTGCATCAACAAATTATACCGTCCTGGGCGCAAATGGTGGATGTCCCGGCACCAATTCAATTGCCATAACCGCATTAGCATCGCCAACAGTTTCTGCATTTAGCACTGCAACGGCGGTTTGTTCCGGCAATAACGTAAACCTATTTGCGGGAGGAGCATTAACCTATACATGGCAACCAGGCAACCTGGTTGGTTCAAACGTAGTGGTTACACCAATTGCAAATACAATTTATACAGTTACCGGTAGTTTATTACAGTGTAATGATACAGAAACACTAGCGATATCAGTTGTAAACGGACCAACATTAAGTATTTCTGCAACGCCAACAACAGTTTGCAGCGCGAGTGGTGGCACAGCGCAATTGGTTGCAAGTGGGGCAGTGAGCTATACTTGGAATCCGGGCTTTGTTATATCTCCAACAATTGTTATTACACCAACAGCTACAACAGTTTATTCGGTTACCGGATCAAGTAGTTTAAGTTGTTTAACAACAAACACCATATCCTTCTCAGTAACGCCAACACCAACATTAAATGTTACATCAACTTCCACGGCAATATGTGCAGGCAGTTCGGCAACATTATCTTCTACCGGCGCTACAACTTATACATGGAATCCGGGTTCATTAACAGGAGCCAATATTGTGGTTACACCTGCAGCTAATACAACCTACACAGTGGTTGGAGCAAACGGCAGTTGTACAAGTTCAAAAACAATTGCCTTGGTTGTAAATGCCAATCCAACAGTAAGTGCAAGCAGTTCACCAACAGTTTTATGTAGCGGTAATTCGAGTACATTGACTGCTAATGGTGCTTTAACATACACTTGGAATCCGGGTAGTTTAACGGGTGCATCAACAGCTGTTACACCGGCTTCAACAACAAACTATACAGTAGTTGGTTCTAATGCGGCTGGATGTACTGCCTCTGCCGTTGCAATTGTATCGGTAAATATTTCACCAACCATTAATCCTATTAGCACACCAACAGCTATTTGTTTTGGAAATACAGCTACATTATCTTCAACTGGCGCAACAACCTATACATGGAATCCGGGCAATTTAAGTGGATCGAGTGTAACGGTTTCTCCTGCATCAACAACTGTTTATACAGTAACAGGATCAAATGGAAATTGTACCAACACCAAAACAGTTAGTTTGGTTGTGAATACAATTCCTACAGTTGCAGCATCAAGCAATCCAACACTTATCTGTTCAGGAAACAATGCAACATTAAGTGCCAGTGGAGCTACATCTTATACATGGAATCCGGGATCTTTAACGGGTGCTAACGTAGTTGTATCGCCTGCTTCAAATACAACTTACACTGTTATTGGTTCAAACGGAACTTGTACAAGTTCTGCTGTAGTGAGTTTATCTGTAAATGCAAGTCCTACTTTAATTGCAACAAGCAACCCAACAAGTATTTGTGCGGGTAGTGGAGGTACATCAACTTTAACAGGTAGTGGCGCAATAACCTATACATGGAATCCGGGTAACTTATCAGGTTCAACTGTTACAGTTGCTCCGGTATCATCAACAAATTATACATTAAGCGGTACAAATGCGGTTGGATGTAGTTCAACACGAACCGTAAATGTTTTAGTATTACCAATACCAACATTAAATATTGTTGCATCACCTACGGCAATTTGTGCGGGTAAATCAACAACATTAAGTGCAACGGGCGCAACAACGTATACATGGAATCCGGGTGCTTTAACAGGTGCTTCGGTAAGTGTTTCACCTGCTGCGAATACTACTTATACATTAATTGGTGGTAATGGAAATTGCACAAGCACTTCAACAGTAGCAATTGTTGTAAACGCTAATCCAACCATCACATCGAGTAGCTCACCAACAGTTGTTTGTGCAGGAAGCACAAGTACATTAACAGCTAATGGTGCTGCAACCTATACTTGGAATCCTGGAAATCTCACGGGAAGCAGCGTAACAGTTGCACCGGTAGCAACAACAAATTATACAGTAACTGGTACTAACGCAAGTGGATGTACAGCTAGCGCGGTAACAAATGTTTCTGTAAATACAACGCCTACTTTGGTACCTGCAGTTACACCAACAGCTATTTGTTTAGGTGGAACAGCAACGTTATCATCAAGCGGCGCTAGTTCTTATTCATGGAATCCTGGAAATCTATCAGGTTCATCGGTAACAGTTTCTCCTTCATCAACAACAGTTTATACTGTTTCAGGATCTAATGGAAATTGTATATCAAGTTCAACTATTAATTTGGTTGTGAATCCGATCCCTACTGTTTCTGCAATTACTAATCCAACAGCAATTTGTGCTTCTAACCCTGCAACTTTAACAGGAAGTGGTGCTACATCTTACACCTGGTTACCTGGATCATTAGTTGGTACAAACGTTGTTGTTTCACCAACAACTACTACAACTTATACAGTAATAGGAAGCAGCTTGTCATGTACAAATACTGCAACCGTTACAGTTAATGTGAACAGCACACCAACAGTAATTGCAACAGCAAGTCCTAGTAACATTTGTAGTGGAAGCGGCGGTTCATCAACTTTAACAGCATCAGGTGCGGTTAGTTATGTTTGGAATCCGGGCTCAATTATTGGAAATAACGTTGTTGTTACACCAACAGCTACTACAACGTATACTGTTATTGGTTCGTCGCCTGCAGGATGTTTAGGTACACAAACGGTAACGATATTGATAACACCTTCGCCAACGTTGGCAACAACATCAACTCCTACAGCAATATGTAGCGGTGCTTCGGCAACATTTTCATCGAGTGGCGCTACAACTTATACTTGGAATCCGGGAGCTTTAACAGGAAGCAGCATTGTTGTTAATCCAACTTCAACTACTATTTATACTGTAACAGGTACTACAGGTATTTGCAGCAGTTCAAAAACTATTTCATTAATTGTGAATCCCATCCCAACAGTTACTGCCAACGCGAGCCCAAGTGTATTGTGTTTAGGGTCTAACGTAACTGTAACCGTAGGTGGAGCTAATACCTATACTTGGTTGCCAATTGGGTTTAATGGAACCGTCTTAACATCTACTCCTTTTAACTCAACCACATATACCATTTTAGGTACAAGTGCAGCAGGTTGTACAAATTCAACCACTGTTTCTTACACGGTTAATTTCCCAGCCAATGCTGTTACCTTAACAGCATCACCAAGCACTATTTGTGCGGGTAGTGGTGGTTCTTCTACTTTAACTGCATCGGGTAACGCGGTTTCATATACGTGGAGTCCTGGTCCGATAGTTAGCAATAGTATTGTTGTTACACCAGTAAACAGCACTACCTATTTTGTTAGCAGTACTTCTTCACTGGGTTGTATCGGAACGCAATCGATCAGTGTTCAGGTGGTTCCTGTTCCAACAATTAACGCTACTGCTTCTCCTACTGCGGTTTGTCCGGGTGGTTCGGTTACATTAACCGGTACAGGTGCCACAACGTATACGTGGACCAATCCTTTACAAACAGGTACAAGTGTAACGGTTACACCATTAACAACAACTATTTATACTGTAATTGGTGGTAATGGAAGTTGTACGAGTTTAACAAAAACAATAAGTGTAACGGTAAATCCGGTGCCAAATTTAACTGTGAATGCTGGGTCAACGGTTATTTGTAGTGGAAATCCAACAAGTTTGTTTGTTATAGGTGCAACAACAGCCACATGGCAACCCGGTAACCTTGTTGGTGTCTTTCTTTCTGTTACACCAACGGTAAACACAACCTATACAGTAACAGGATCAAACGGATTTGGTTGTACTTCAACCAAAACCATTCAAATAAATGTGATCACAACGCCTACTGTAAATGTTGCTGCAACATCTACTAATATATGTTCAGGAAACACCACAACATTAAGTGCAAGTGGTGCCACAAGTTATGTTTGGCAACCTGGTAACTTAACAAGCACTGTTATTGCAGTTAATCCAACTGTAACAACTACATATTCTGTAACCGGTTCAAATAGTTTCTGTTCAAATACAAAAACAATTCAAATTATTGTTAATCCTACACCAACTATTTCGGCGTCTTATACACCTGTTCCTAAGTGTAGAAACAATTCAGCTACATTAACAGCAACCGGTGCTACAACTTATACATGGTTCCCCGGCTCATTATCAGGTGCGTCTGTTGTGGTTAATAATACGGTAACAACTACGTTCACGGTATTTGGTGGAAATGGAAGTTGTACAAGCAGTGCAGCAATTGTTGTTAGTGTTGTTCCTAATCCAAACGTGAATACGTTTGCGAATCCTGTTAACGTTTGTAGCGGAAATTCAAGTACCATTTTTGCAAACGGTGCGCCATCATTTACATGGTATCCGGGAGCAACAAATGGTAATTCAATTGTTGTTACACCTACTGCAACTTCTGTTTATACAGTTGTTGGTTCAAATTTTGCTGGTTGTACAGGAACGGCA
The DNA here is from genome assembly GCA_044360115.1 of Bacteroidia bacterium. Lineage (GTDB taxonomy): Bacteria > Bacteroidota > Bacteroidia > B-17B0 > Aurantibacillaceae > Aurantibacillus. The sequence goes on along the minus strand of JBIKKW010000079.1, from coordinate 7,388 downwards.
ACACGCACAATTAACGTGATCCCTTCTCCTACATTAAATCCAATTGCGAGTCCAAGTAATATCTGTACCGGAAATTCTTCTACATTAACTGTTACCGGTGCTAATTTCTATCAATGGAATCCTGGTGCATTAACCGGTTCAAATATTGTGGTTTCTCCTTCAGTAACTACTGTGTATACCGTTCAAGGAAATATAGGATTCTGTAACTCAACTAAAACTTTGGTTGTTAACGTGAACCCTACACCAACTGTTTTTGCCACTACTGCAAATTCACTGATATGTGCCGGTGCAAACGCAACGCTTAATGTAAGCGGTGCAACATCTTATACTTGGAATCCTGGACCTTTAGGAGGTTCTGTAATTGTTGTTTCGCCTTTAGTAAATACAACTTATACAGTTGTTGGTTCTGCAGCAGGCGGTTGTACTAATTCTGCTGTTGTTTCAGTAAGTATTAGTCCTGGTCCAACTGTTACCATTGCCGCTACTGCAAATAGTATTTGTGCAGGCACAACAGTAACCTTAACGCCAAGTGGTTCTACAAACTATACTATGTATCCTGGCTCTGCCAGCGGAACAAGTTTTGCTGTTACACCAACTGTAACTACAACATACACCATTCTTGGAAATAACACGAATGGTTGTCCGGGTGTGAACACCGTTCAAATTGTTGTTAATCCAATACCAAGTGTTTCTATTGCGGCAACATCAACCGGTATTTGTACAGGCAACACGGTTACGTTAACGGCAAATGGTGCCTCAACTTATACATGGTTACCTTCTAACTCAACAAGTGCAACATTTACCGATTCACCAACAACTACTACTACATACACACTCGTTGGAGCATCTGCGTTTGGTTGTTCTTCATCTGCAACCATAACAATTGGCGTAACGCCAGTACCTTCAATAAATGTTGTTGCTAATCCAACAGTGGTTTGTCAAAGTGGTGCTGTAAATTTAATTGCATTAGGTGCAACCAATTATACCTGGGAACCTGGAACTGTTTTAGGTGGCACGGTGGTTGTTAATCCAACCGTTTCAACTACTTATACTGTAACCGGTGATAATGGTGGATGTTCATCTACTGCAACGGTGTTCATTCTTGTAACGCCTGGACCAACCAGTGTAACTGCATCAACCAGCGGTTCAATTACATGTATAAGCAGCAGTGTGAACTTACTTGGTAATACAACAAGTACAAACGTAAGTTATTCTTGGAACGGACCATCGTCATTCACATCATCTGCTCAAAATCCTACAGCAATTACTGTTGGTGGAACATACACGTTAACTGTTACCGATCTAAATACAGGATGTGCCTTAACTGCAACTACAGCAGTTGTTGTGAATACAACTATTCCTAATTTCACGGTTGTTTCATCAGGTGATCTAGGTTGTAATGCTACAGTTACATTAACGGCTTCGTCAACAACATCAACGGGTATAACCTATACATGGACCGGTCCTGCAAGTTTCACTTCAACCAGCCAAACACCTACAGTGAATGTTGCGGGTGATTATACGGTAAGTGCATTTGATACCAATACGGGTTGTTCAGGAACCTTAACTATATCCGTACAATCAAATACGAATTTACCTGTATTTACTGCAACCATTTTACCTGCTACATGTAATGGTACAGCAACCAATAACGATGGAACAATATTGGTAAGCGGAAATGGTGTTAAATACGATCTTGTAACAGGTGCTACATACACCGGAACAGCCATTTATTTAACCGCTACACCAATTCCTACAAATGGTGTAATTACAAATACATTGGTAAATCCATTGGTGTTAACACCTTATACAGTGCGAATTTTTGGTAGTAACGGTTGTTTTAAAGACACAACGTTATTCCTTGCGCCTGTTAATTGTAACAACACCATCTTTGGTTTAACAAAGGCAGCAGGAACACCAAGTTTAGTTAATAATAAATACAATATTACCTACACAGTTACTGCTGTGAATGCTTCAAACAATAACTTAACCAACGTTATATTGAATGAGAATTTGAACAACACATTCCCATTACCAACTACCTATACGATCATAAGTGCTCCGGTAGTTACTTCAATAGGAAGTAGTTTAACGATCAATCCTTCTTTCGATGGTTCATCACAAATTAGTTTAACATCACCAACAAGCAGTACCTTGTTGCCAAACAAACGTGATACGATCGTATTCACCGTTCAGATCGATCCAAAAGGATTCTTTGGTCCGTTTGTGAACTCGGTTATTGGTTTTGCTAATGATGTGAATAGTTTAATTGTAAGTGATAGTTCAAATGATGGATTCAGTTGGGATCCTGATCAGGATGGATCACCTACAAATAACAACATTCCAACTGTTATTAATTTGAACCCGAATACACGATTAGGTGTTGCTAAAGCGGGCGTACTTTCTCAGCAATTAAGTGATAACTCTTATGATATCACCTATATTGTTACCGTTAAAAACTTTGGTAACGATACCTTGAAGAATGTTCAAGTAAAGGATAGTTTAAATAAAACTGTTCCATTACCTGCACAATACAGCATAAAGGTGGCCCCAAGTATTACGGGTACATTATTAACGGCTAACTCATCTTTCAATGGTAATTCTGATATTAAACTATTGAGCGGACTTGATATGTTAGCGCCGGGACAAGTTGATACGATCAAATTTACCATTAACGTGAAACCGGATACTGTAACGGTGTTCAAAAATACGGCAATGGGTTACGCGATCAATCAATTCTCAATTGCAGCACGCGATAGTTCACAAACCGGATACAATGCCGATCCGAATGCAGATGGTAATCCAAACGAAGGAACAGAAAGTGAACCTACTGTGATCATCATTCCTTCATCTGAATTATTTATTCCGGAAGTGTTTACACCAAACGGTGATGGTAAGAACGACTTGTTTGTTATCAAAGGATTAAATGGCAGAAAAGCAAAATTAACTGTGTTTAATCGTTGGGGTAATAAGGTTTATGAGAATAACGAGTATGACAACACTTGGAACGGCTTTGCAAATGCTGCCGGTATAATTGTTGGAAATAATATATTACCTCAGGCAACTTATTATTACATTATTGAATTCCAGGATAAGGATAAAGAAGTGAAAACCGGTTATGTGGTGTTACAATATTAATTTATTTAAAAGATAATTTATGAAAACAATGAAACAGATAAGAACAGCCATTGCCATTGTGGTAATGCTATTCACAGCTTTTCAGGGCAAAGCGCAATACGATGCCATGTTTACGCAATATATGTTCAATGAAATGTTCATCAATCCTGCATACGCCGGAAGTAAAGATGCAATGGCTGTGAATTTATTACACCGTCAGCAATGGGTTAATTTTCCAGGACGTCCGGTTACAACCACGTTTTCATTACACGGCCCGTTAATGAATAATAAGATGGGAGTGGGGATAAGTGTTTTAAATGAGCGCATTGGTAAACTCAATCGTAATTTGGTTTATGCCAGTTATGCTTATCGTGTAAAAACAGATAAGAAAGGAACTTTGGCTTTAGGATTAAATGCCGGAATTCATAACCAGGTTAATAAACTATCTGAATTAAAAGCTACTGATATTGGTGATATACAAGTTTCACAAAACACACCAAGTATGATCGCTCCAAATTTTGGATTTGGTTTGTATTACAACACACAAAAATTTTATGCCGGTGTATCTATTCCACGTTTAATAGATGATGGTTATATGTTTGATAACAGTGGTGCATTTGATCAAACCATTAAATTCAATGTTCAAAAATTTCATTACTACTTAACTGTTGGTAGAGTTTTTGAGATCAGCGAAGATATTAAGATAAAGCCGCAATTAATGGTGAAGATGGTGCAAAACGCACCTTTACAATACGATGTGAATGCGAATGTGTTGATCAAGAACATGATCTGGGCCGGTGTAGGATACCGCAGCGGATCTAATATGGCAGCCATTGTTGGTGTTCAGGTAAATCCTCAGTTCATTGTAAGTTACTCTTATGATTATGGTTTAAATGAGATACAAAAATATTCTCAGGGTTCACACGAGATCGCATTGGGTTATGTATTTTCTTATAAACAAAAAACAGTTGTAACACCTCGTTATTTCTAAGTATGAAAAAATTATTCTATTTATTCTCTTTGATAGGTTTATCAGCTGTTGCGCAAAAAGCTACCGTTATTGCCGGCGATAAATTATATACTAAGAAATTGTACGCCGAAGCTATTCCTGTGTATTTAAAGGCTATGAAAAAAGATAGCTCAAATAAGGATATGCTTGTAAAGCTAGGCGATTGCTATCGTTTAACGAATGATGTGAACGGACAATTATTAACCTATGGTAAGTTGGTTAAAAATGGTTCGGCAACCGATGTTCAAAAATACCTTTACGCAAAAGCCTTAATGGAAAAAGGAAAGTATGATGATGCCAAACCTTTATTGGAATCGTATACTTCCGATGCCCGCGGTAGCGCCTTAGCAGGAGGTATTAAAAAATTTGATAAGATCAATAAGAATTCAGATGCTTATAAGGTTGATGAGGCGCCATTCAATTCAACAGATAATGATTTTTGTGCGTTTTCATATGGTGATAATGTTGTGTTTACATCAGCACGTACTAAATCAACTTGGATAACTCGTCACCACGGTTGGACAGATAAACAATATTACAATGCATACGTAACTTTTAAAGATCAAACCGGTAAGTATATTAAGCCAAAAACGTTTTTAGATGGTATAGATTCTAAGTTCAACGACGGACCATTATGCATAGCAAAAGATTGTACAACAGTTTATTTTACAAGAAATAGTTATGATAAGAGGAACAAAAGTTCTGATGGATCATTTAAATTAAGGATCTATCAAGCTAAGATCGTAAAGAATGTGTTGTTTAAACCGGTAGATCTGAAATTTAATAATAACGAGTATAATTGCGCGCATCCTTCAGTATCTGCTGATGGTAAAGTTTTATACTTTGCTTCTGATATGCCAGGCGGGCACGGCGGAATGGATATTTATTACAGTATTGTTGCTCCTGATGGAACCTGGGGAACTCCAATTAATTTAGGAGAGAAGGTGAATACAAAAGGTAACGAAATGTTCCCGTTCATTACAATTGATAATGTGTTGTATTTTTCTTCTGATGGATTAGAAGGCTTTGGTGGTTTAGATATTTATGAGACCAGGTTAAAGGACTTGAAGGCAACCAAGATCTATAACATGGGCAAACCGGTTAATAGCGATCATGATGATTTTGCCTACAATTTAAATGACGATGGTAAGAAAGGTTTTTTAAGTTCTAACCGAAAAAATGGTGGAATGGATGATGATGTTTATAGCTTAGAGGTGTTAAGAAAAGTTTCACGCGGAAAAAACGTGACCTTTATTTTAAAGGATAAAGATAATGGCGAATTGTTACCTAATGCTAAGTTAAGGATCAATGCAGATACAGGAACTACAAATGAAAAAGGGGAGTTCACGTATTTGATAGAAGAAGAAGTAGAATACAAAGTTTTTGCGAATAAGGATAAATATTTTGAGAATAAAGATTCGTTGAATACCAAATCATCGGAAGAGGAGGATTTTACAAGAACCATTGTGCTAGAAAAAGATCCAAACTTATCATTCCTTGCTTTTGTAACAGATGCTAAAACAAATGAAGGTTTATCGGATGTTAAGATCAAGATCAAAGATCTTTTTACAAAACAAATTTTCGACAGCACACTTACATCAGCTAATGGTGAGTATCGCAAATCTTTAAAAGGTAGAAAAATTGGTGATAAGTTAGCGTATGAAATTACCCTTGAGAAAAAAGGATATGTAACTAACACCCTCAATTATACAGCCGAGATCAAAAAAGAAGGCGAGATCAAATTACATGAAGAATTAAAAATGACATTAGGTAAAGCTTTGGTTGGACAAGATCTTGCTAAAATGATCCAAATAAAACCTATCTATTTTGATCTTGGTAAATCAAAGATCAGACCGGATGCAGCAGTTGAATTAGACAAAGTTGTTAAGGTTATGATCGAATACCCCGGCATGTATATTGAACTTGGAGCACATACGGATTGCAGAGGTGTTGCAGGAGCAAATAAAAAACTATCAGACGCTCGAGCAAAAGCATCAGCTGCTTATATTATTAATAAAGGTAAATTTAAGAAAGATCGTATTATTGGTAAGGGATATGGAGAAGCAAAACTTTTAAATGCATGTGCTTGCGAAGGAAAGATTCAGCCAAAGTGTTCTGAAGACGAGCATGCCGTAAATCGCCGAACTGAATTCATTATCACCAAAATGAAGTAAGATCTTTTTGATCTGTTCATCGTTTATTTCTTTTTATAGTTTATGTGGCAAAGTAGTTCAATATTGAATTACTTTGTCATGTGCAATATCAATTTAAGCAACACGATTTTATTAATGAGGTAAAACACTTTTTACCTTTTACGCCAAATTCGCAACAACTTGAATTAATAAATAAACTTGCATCGTTTTTTTTAAGTACTAACGAAAATGAGATATTTGTTTTAAAAGGTTATGCCGGTACAGGAAAAACAAATATCATATCTGCTGTTACAAAAGCTTTACAATCATTTAAGGTAAAAACCGTTTTAATGGCCCCAACGGGCCGTGCTGCAAAGGTTTTATCTGTCACTGCTCAAAAACAAGTAAGCACCATTCATAAAAAGATCTTTAAAAAAGACATGAATTCGGAAGGTGCTACATTATTTTCGTTGGCTGAAAATTTACATAAGAATACCTTGTTCATTGTTGATGAAGCCTCCATGATCAATATCGAATCTGAATCTTCACTGTATGAAAACAATCTTTTAGAGAGTTTATTTGAATATGTATTCAGTGGCGAAAACTGTAAATTAATGTTTGTTGGCGATACAGCGCAGCTTCCACCGGTTGGCAGTAACGAGAGTCCGGCATTAAATATTCAGTTTTTAAAACAAAGTTATCATCTAACAATATCTGCCTATGAACTAACGGAAGTGGCCCGTCAACGTTCAGAAAGTGGCATCTTGTATAACGCTACCAAACTTCGTCAATCGCTAACACAAGAACAGTTTGTAGTTCCAAAAATTGAGACCACACCCGATGTGAAAAATATTTTTGGAGATGAACTGGAAGATGCATTGCAAACCGCTTACCGAAAGTATGGGGCAGAAAATGTGATCATTGTAACACGCAGTAATAAACGCGCGAATCTGTTCAACCAAAATGTGCGAAATCGAATTTATTTGTATGAAGAGGATCTGTGTAGTGGCGATAAATTAATGGTTGTAAAAAATAATTATTATTGGTTGCAGGAAGAAAAAACTGAGACCAACTTTATAGCCAATGGCGATATGGCCGAAATTTCACGTATCACCCGTCGCGAAAAGTTA
>JBIKKW010000192.1:0-4117 GCA_044360115.1 Bacteroidia bacterium | reverse complement strand
ACCGGCAATGTCAACAATATTTAATTTGTAGGTATCTGTTTTTTTAGCGGAAATAGCTAAGTAGTTTCCTCCGGCATTAGCAACAGCCCAAATTTTAAAATTGCTGTTGTTTTGTGAATTCTTTTTTATACCAACTTCCGAAGGCCTAAATGCCAATTTCATGATCACAGGTAAATGATCACTTACATTAAATAAGGCTTGCGCAACATTAGCAGGCACAACTGAATTTGCTGGTGCTTCTGTTATAGCTTTATTCATGTGTTGGCCATCATTTCCGTATGCTTTATAACTGCCGGGTACATAGGTAACTTTATTGTTTCCATTCATAACCGGGTTGGTAACCATTATAAAATCAAAACGGTCGTCCATACCTCCGGTGGAGCCGCCGCAACAGCCAGGAAAAGATGATGTTCTGGTGGATTGGGTATGAATACTTTTAAAAGTTGAGTTATTGTTCCAAACTCCGGGCATGTTTATTGGATCTAAAAAGACGTGTGAACAATTGGCAGAAGTTAAGGTTGTATAAGCTGCCTCAATATTCGATTTTAAATTAAAATCTCCGGAAAAAACGATGTTAGCGCCTTGCGGTATAGGTGCAATATCGGTACAAAAAGCACTTACTTCACTTAATCGCTGAAATTCATCTGAAGCTAATGAGCCGGCTTTTAAATGTGACATGTGTAAGTATACAAAAGCGGTATCATTAGGTGCTACAACCTTGTAAATTAAATACTGACTAATATCTCTTAAAGTAGTATTAATTTGTTTTTGCGATCGTAATTTTAATTTACTGGTTTTATAATACAATATGTTATCGGTATCCGGTCCGTCATAAAAAACTGATCTTGTAAACGTTCCAATACCCGCCATGTTAAATGCGCTATCTAAAAGTAATTGTGGCGCGCCTAAACTTGAAATTTCGCAAAGCATTACAGCATCGGGGTTAGCGTTTTGCAAAATTGTTTTAATATCCAAGTAACGACTTTTTGATGGATCGTTCGAGCTAAAATTCAGAATATTATAACTCATGATCTTTAGCGTGTCTTGAGACGATAACCAATTAAAAGAGATCAAAAGTATTGAAAATAAAAAGTGCTTTTTAAAAGAATTCATGTTTAAAAATAATTAATTTTAATGGTTTTTTATAATTTTTGTTAGCGTAAATAAATGTTTAACATACATAAAATACCTTTTTTTAGGCTGCTCATACCCTATATACTAGGCATTGTATCAAGTTTATCTTTAAACCTAAGTAATTTAAATATGTTTTGTTTAATAAGTGTCGTAATCATTTCTTACGGATTATTTTACATTGGGTTTAAGTTAGTGGATAGAAAAAAGGTGGTAACATTTTTAGCCGATCTCTTATTGTTCTGTTTAGGATTTATTTATACTTATAACTCACAAACAAAAAATGATACAGCCTATTTTAAGAATTATATAAAAAGTGACACAATTTTTTATTTGGCCGAACTCACCGATCTACCTGTTCAAAAAGAAAGATCAGTTAAGTTGAACTTGAATGTTTTAAAGGTGAAGAACGACACGGGTTACACAACTGTTAAAGGAGCTGTGATCGCTTATTTACAAAAGAACAACGTAATCAAACAGCCACGAATTGGGCAGGTATATTTGATAAAAAGTGCACTACATGAAGTACGGGAACCAATGAATCCGCACGAATTTAATTTCAAAAACTACTTAGCCAACAAAAATATTTATCATACAACTTTTATTGATAGTAACTCTTTTAAAGAACTGTATGTAAATAACGCGTTTAGTTTACAAAGATTTGGTTTAGGCATAAAACAAAGTATTGTTGAACAATTAAAAGAAAGCGGACTTGATCGTGATGCTTATACTATTTGTTCGGCTTTAATTACCGGTTTTGATGATGAAATTGATAAAAAAGTGATCGAAGAATTTTCACATTCAGGAACCTTGCATGTTTTATCGGTTTCGGGCTTGCATGTAGGATTGATCTATCTGGTGTTAAATTTTATGTTCTTACTGATCGATCGAAACAAGAAGCATCCGATATTACATTTTATTTTTATTACACTTTGTTTATGGTTTTTTGCTACCATCACCGGATTTTCGGCACCTGTATTAAGAGCAGTGATCATGTTCAATTTATTAGGTATTGGCAAATTATTCTTTCGCAATAAGCCCGATAACCAACTGAATATTTTGTTTGTTTCAGCGTTTGTTTTGCTTTTGGTAGATCCATTACTGATAAGGGATTTGGGCTTTCTATTAAGCTACTCGGCCATGTTTGGTATTTTATACTTTTATCCGAAATGGGTTGATGTAATAGAACCCAAAAATAAAATTGTCGCATACATCTGGCAAAGCTCGGTACTTTCATTTTCTGCCACATTAACAACATTACCAATTACACTTCTTGTTTTTCATCAGTTTCCTATTTGGTTTGCTTTGGCCAATTTAATTATTGTACCACTAAGTTTTATTTTGTTGATTTTATCATTTGTATCACTTTTTAAAATTACTTTTATTTCCATTTTGATAAATAAACTAACTGCTTGGTTATTGGTATTTATTAAGCTGTTTAATGCAGAAGGTATTGCTTTTATTGATCATATCGATTTTACAAAGATAGACGCGCTCATGTTAACAATTTTTATTTGCATGTTGAGCTTAACCTTATTAAAGCGCCGTTTTGTTTATGCCCAAATTACCTTAGCAATATTAATATTTTGGCAATTGCATGGCTTGTTTACTTCCTATCAAACTAAAAGTAAAAATGAACTTGTTATCTATCATTATCCCAAAGGTTCAACAAAATCATTGAAAATGGGCAATCGGGCTTTTATTGATTTTAAAGATTCGGCCAAATATAGCATGCATGTTAAGCCTAATATTACCAGTTATAATTATCCTTTCAAATATTTTCAAACCTTTAACTACACCTACCTGCAGGACATTCAATTACTTGCATTAAGTGATAAAAATAAAGTGCCGGTTAATAAACATTTAAAATTTACGCATTTGTTGATCAGCAATAATGCAGTTCCTCAAGATCAGTTCTTTGGGCAATATCGCTTTAAGTTGTTGATTGCAGATGGCTCAAATAGCCGCTATAGTTGCAGAGTGCTTAAAGATAAATGTGAGAAACATGGCATCAGTTTTTATTCAACAGCGGAGCAAGGTGCTTTTATTTTACCTCTTGCACTTAAATAAGTGTTAATTTTACAGTATGAAATTACGTATTGGCGATAAAGTAAGATTTTTGAATGAAAAGGGAGAAGGTGTTGTTTCGCGCATTCAGGATAGTAAAACGGTTTTTGTAGAAATGCCGGATGGCTTTGAGATCCCGTATTTAGCATCACAGCTGGTGCCAATTCACACCGAACTGATCATTGATAAGAATACCGATAACATTGAAATGGATCCGGATGCCAATATTGCCGATGCTATTTATTTTGTTGTTGAGCCCGATCATGAACTGCCATTGCTCATGAACGAGTACAATTTATTTCTGTTCAATGCTTCCTCATTTAATTTATTATATACCTATTCAATAAAAGATGATGCCTACTTTCAAACGTTGAAACATGGTAATGTTGGTCCGTACCAAAAGGTGCTTTTAAAGCAAGTTAAAATGCAGTTCTTTGCCGATTTCAATCAGCATAAAATTGAAGCGGTATTGTTCAAGAACACGCATTTTCGCGCACAAGTACCTATTTCAGAAAGTATCTTTATCAATCCAAAAAATTTAAATTCGGCCGAAACCATTAAACATCCTGAGTTTAAACACCCCGTTTATGCTTTTCTACTAAAAGATGAGTTCATTACAACACAAACGGTTGAGGCTATTTTAAATGAGGAAGATGTGAAGAAACTTCGTGCGATCAAAGAATTTAAATCAAAGGAAAAAATTTCGCGTTCGCATAAAGAATACCTCAGATCTTTAGAAAAGGAAGTTGATCTGCATATTGAAGAGTTGATCGATTCAACAATGGGAATGAGCAATCATGAGATATTATCCATACAAATGGAGCGATTTGAAAAGGAATTAGATGAAGCCATTGCCAAAGGAATGAAGAAGATCATATTCATACATGGGGTAGGGAATGGTAGATTAAAACAAGAGATC
>JBIKKW010000191.1:0-4169 GCA_044360115.1 Bacteroidia bacterium | reverse complement strand
CAACTGGTTTGTCTTTCCCACAAGCTAGCATGGCTTCAGCATCTCCTTCGGTTAACGTGAATTACACAGTTACAGGAAGTAATTCCATGGGAACAAAAGTGTGTGTGTTTACCAAAGAGATATTGATCCAGGTTGTACCTAATGTTACAGCAAGCATCACCAATAGTGTGGAGATCTGTAAAGGACAATCAACGCGAATTATTGCTTACGGTGGAAATACCTACATGTGGTTACCAACTAATGGAGTAAGTGCTTCGGATGTTGCAGATATTTATGTAACTCCTGAAGCAACTACAATTTACACAGCCTATGTATCAAACAACGGTAACTGCGGAAGCACTGCTACTGTTCTTGTTAAAGTAAATCCTTTGCCAACACTTTCGGCAGGAGAGGATTTTGCTGCGAACCTGGATGAGCCAATGTATTTAAACGCAACAACCAACGGAAATATCACTTGGGTAATTGGAGAAGGCATTCAATGTGCTACTTGTCCTATTACTCAGATCTTCCCTAAAAAGTCTGGATGTTATGTTGCCGAAGCAGTAAGTGCCAACGGATGTAAAGTGCGCGATGAAATTTGCGTGGAAGTAACAACAGATTATAACATTTATGTTCCAAACGTATTTACGCCAAACGGTGATGGAAATAATGATGTGTTTATGGTTTATGGAACCGGCATCACTAAATTAGAAATGAATATCTTTGATCGCTGGGGCGAAAAACTATTCACGTCAACGAATCAAAAAGAAGGATGGGATGGAACATACAAAGGTGTGATGAGTAAACAAGATGCATATACCTACATGATCATCTATACAGCTTTGGACGGAAAGAAAGTTGAGAAAACAGGACACGTAACATTATTAAAATAAAAATTATGAAGAAGATATTATTAGCATCGGTATTTGTTATTGCAGGTTCATTTGTTGGATTTGCTCAAAGTGTAGATAAAGCATTACACAATGGAAAATGGTTCGCAAACGCAGAACTTGGGAGCAATAAAATTACCCTGAGTAAGAATGCATCAACCGCAAACGTTTTTGATATTGAATTAACGGGCGAAACTTCCATGAACTATGGCCGTACATCAAAAACCGATTATGTAAATAATGAGGGAGGTTTAGTTAAAGCCGGAACTTATTATGTAGAAAGAAGCTTTGGTTATAAAATTAACGGAAATAGCTTTTCTATAAACGAATTGACCTACAGTGTAACGGCTCAAAAAAATGGAGACCTGCTCTTGGAATTAACAACTCCGGCAAACAAGAATACTAAGTAAAGAATAACAACGGTTCTCATACACAAGGCCCGTATGGTTTAAAATTGAAACCCGAACGTTATAGCGTTCGGGTTTTTTAATTATAGGTCATTAAGTTTATTGAAGGGACTTCATACAGCATAGAAAATCGCTTCAATAATTTTGATTGCTCTTTGGGCAGAGATCTGATGATCAGATCTCATCATATTCCTTCTTCACAAAATCCATCAACTCTTTTACATAGGCCGGTGAAAAATCAAATTTGATACCGGCTGCTTCATACACTTGAGGAATAGGTTTTGTATAACCCAAACCTAATGCTGCTTTGTATTGATCAATGGTGCGCTTGGCGTTTGTTTTATAATTACGCCACATGGCTATGGCGCCTAATTGCGCAAAGCCGTATTCAATATAATAGAAAGGCACTTCAAATAAATGCAATTGTATTTGCCATCTGCGTTTTAAATTTGCTTCAAGTCCTTGGTAATTGATCACATCGCTGCCAAAATCATTCATAATGGTGCTCCAGCTTTCGTAACGTTGCGCAACAGTGTGCTCCGGGTTTAAATAGATCCAATGTTGGAACTTATCTACCGCAGCTATCCATGGTAAAGCATCCATCACACTTTCTAATTGCTGGCGCTTAGCGCGCTTCAATTCTTCCTTATCTTCAAAAAACACATGCCAATGTTCCATACTAATTAATTCCATGCTCATGCTGGCAAGTTCTGCAATTTCACTTGGTGGCGATTTAAAGTCAACCAATTCCAGATCCTTACATAAAAACGAATGTATGGCATGGCCGCCTTCATGCACCATTGTTACAAGATCGCGGTGTAAGCCAACCGCATTCATAAAAATAAATGGCACATCTGTTTCATACAATGGATATTGGTAACCGCCCGGCGCTTTTCCAATTCTGCTTTCCAGATCAAGCCGCTTCATTTCATCCATTACTTTGATGCATTCACCAAAAAATGGATCGATCTTGTTGAAACACGTTATGGTTTTTTCCGTTAATTCTTTTCCGTTTGAAAAAGGCTTTAATGGTTCTTTGCCTTCATCATCCACAGAAGTGTCCCAAGGACGATAATCATCCAGCTTTAATTTTTCTTTACGTGTTTTATCATGCTCGCGAATTAAAGGCACAGCGTGTTGCTTAACGGCTTCATGAAAATTCAAACAATCTTTAACGCTGTAATCAAAACGACCTAACTCTTCATGTTTGAAGTCGCGGTAATTTTTAAAACCGGTGTTCAACGCAATTTGGTGACGAAGTTTGATCAACTCGGTATATAAATTATTTAAAGCGTCCTCATCGTTTGCTCTTCTGTTCGCGATCTTATGATACACTTCTTCGCGAATTCTTCTATCTAAATTCTTCAAATACACCGATGCTTTTTGCAAGGTCATTTCTTCGCCATTATGCGTAATGGTTTGTGCACCGCTAATAGCGCCAAACTCCTGTTCTTTGGTTTGCAATTCGGTTTTTAACGGAATGTTCTTTTCACGGAACAAGGCAATACTTTTTTCAACTGCACGGATGTAAACAAAATATTTTTCTTTAGGTAAGTTCTTTGAGAATTCACAATCGATCAATTTTTTGTTGAGGTCGTTGGCAATAGGTGAAATGTTGGGTTCAATATTCGTCACAAAATCATTGAAACTGTTTCGCAAGTCATCACTGGTAGTATCACAGGTCATTTTTATATAGCGCCATGCCATATCTTCACTTACTACCGAACTTAATTCGCTTACATCCAGCAACCATTTTTCCAATTCTTTTTCTGATGTGATGGAACGTTTTAGGAGCTCGTTATAAAATGGCTGTAATAATTCCCATGTGGTAACTTTAAAATCAGCCGGAACAAAATGTCTTTTCATAATTATAATTTTAAGGTGCTTATTTTTCCAATGTTATCGTAGTTTTCTTCAAGCCATTTATTACATGCCGCATAACCCAAATTTTTTAAATGCATTAAAAAATCCCACGAGGTATTTAATTTACTGGATAGGTTTAATTCAGACAGATCGTGATCGGCGCTAATGCTGTGTAAATAAGTTTTCTTTAAAGCACCATCAAGCGTGATCCCTTTCTCCACCAACGTGCGTTTAAATTCTATTTGTCTGATCTCATGGAGTAGAGAAGAGTTGAAGCTGATCTCGTTCACTCGGTCTTTGATCTCTTCAATATTACTTGGCACATTTTTTATTTTAAACGGATTGATCTGTATCAATAAAATATCATCTGTATCAACTGTATTTTCAATAAGTGGCTCAAGCGGCGGATTTCCCATATAACCGCCATCCCAATAAAATTCACCATCTATCTCAACCGCGTTATACATATATGGCAAACATGCCGAAGCCATAACTGATTTTGCTGAAATTTCGGAAGGACCAAACACTTTTGGTTGGCAGGTTAATACGTTGGTTGCGCAAACAAAAAGCTTAGGCGGATTAAAGCGATGCAACTCTTCAAAATCTACCAGTTCATTCAGTATTTTTTCGAGCGGATTAAAACCAAGCGGATTAAATTGTGATGGTGCCAGATTTTCGGCCGTCATACTAAAAAAGCGATAACCCGGTGAGTAATCCATGTTGCCTTTACTCATCATTTTATCAATTAGCGATGGTTGCAGCACAGAGTTTTTTCCGGTTTCCGAAACGCGATGCCAAAATTTGACCAATAAATGTTTTGCTAAATTTTTTCCGCCTTTGTTCAATCCGTATATGGCACAAACGCCATTCATTGCACCTGCGCTGGTTCCGCAAATACCATCTATCTCTATGCGTTCATCATCCAGTAAACGATCTAATACACCCCAGGAGTAGGCACCATGTGCACCACCACCTTGTAAAGCGATATCAATTTTTTTGGTTTTCATTTTCTGATTCTTTTTTTATTTTT
>JBIKKW010000190.1:0-4194 GCA_044360115.1 Bacteroidia bacterium | reverse complement strand
TATGCCGATCGACCAAAACCGTTCAGATATTGCAAGACATACGCTTACCAAGGTTCACTATTAGCGCGGCATCCAACTCGGTGATCAATTGTAAAGATCCGAATGTGTTGTTGGTACCGGTTGTTGCCAATACATTGGCAGTGGCATTAGTTCCAACCTATGCATGGTATCCGCCTGTGGGCCCAGGAACATATGGTTCATCTTATAATACCTATGTTGCCGGAACACATACATCCATCTCTACATCAGTTGTAAATGGTTGTACATACACTGCAGCATATATTGTTGCTAGTGATTTTAATGAACCTCCTTTGGAAGCAAATACATTTACAATTGATTGTGCCACAAATCCAACAGTAGCGTTATTCCCAATAATATCAGGAACAACAACGGGCTTTACTTATTCATGGACCGCACCTCCGGGGGCGCTGACATCAAATTTAACTTCGTCTGTATTAGTTACTAATATGGCGGGCGACTATCATGTTACCGTTACAAATACCATTAATGGTTGTAAGGCAGAGATTGGTATAGCAGTAATTCCGGGAAATATTAATGCAGATTTTGTTGCAACACCTAAAAGCGGTTTTGCGCCTCTTGCTGTAACATTCAATAATTTGAGTACAACAAGTACAGGTGCAAGCAGTATTATCTCAATCTGGGGATACGGAAACGGTGCGGTTACTCAGACAGTATATAATACATCTCCAACTGCGGCAACCTATACAGCTGCGGGAACATACAGTGTGATCTTACGCGTACAAAAAGGAACCTGTGTAGATACTGCTATGCGCATCATCAATGTGGAGCTGGCATCCAAGTTAGAGATACCGAACATCTTTACACCAAATGGTGATAAGTCTAACGACATCTTTAGATTGCGATCAACCAACTTGTCGGAAGTATACATTATCATTTACGATCGTTGGGGTACTATGGTTTATGAGTTAACCAGCGAAACAGGCAACTTTGCTTGGGATGGAAAGAACCAGGCCGGTAAAGATTGTTCGGAGGGAACCTTCTTCTATATCCTTAAAGCCAAAGGTAAAGATGGTCAGGAGTATGACCTGAGAGGGAATGTGAGTTTGTATAGATAAAATAATTATAAAACATAAATGAAAAACAAGCTATTATTAATTACAGCAATTTTGTTATGTATACAGGTATTTGCGCAACGAAGTTTTTTGAATAATGCGGATGTATTTGGTACACGCGTATTCATTGAAAATAAAGGACAGTTTGATGATCTAAAATTAAATGATCAAAAAATACTTTATGGAATTGATAATGGTGAGGAGCAAATTTACTTTACACCTAAGGGTGTAATTTTTGTTGTGGTAAAACGAAATCAAACCCCAAAAGAGGAACATGAAAGTTTGGAAGGTAAAAAAGCAAAGCGCAGTGAATTAGATAGATTTGCTAAACCAAATGAGATCTATAAGGTATTTGCTACTTGGAAAAATATCAACTCCAATGTTCAGGTAATTGAAAGCGAAAAGCAATCTCATTATTTTACTTATGGCGATGCAAGTAAGAACGCTTCTTGTTTTAAAAAGATCACCTATTTAAATGCCTATCCTAATATTGATATTGAATACACCATTGAAGATAAAAAAGCTTCAGGCATCAAATACAATGTTGTGATTCATCCTGGCGCTAAAACAAGTGATGTTAAGTTGGTTTATAGCGGCGATATAACCAGTATGTATTTGAATAATGAAGGTAATGTAATTACTCAAACACCTCACATACCAATAATGGAACAAAAACCTGTAAGTTTTCAGGGAAATAAGTTCATATCAACTGAATTTAAATTAAATGATAAAGAGATCACGTTTCAATTCAACGACCAGTATGATCCGTCGCAAACATTAACGATCGATCCGTGGGTAACCGCTATTACTTCTATCTTGAATAATAATTATGGTTACGATGTGGATTATGATAATTGGGGAAATACATTTGTTTACGGTGCAACCAACAATAATAAATTAGCTAAGTACAATAATCTAGGAGCTTTGCAATGGACATTCTCAGGACAAATGACCTCGCCGGCTTGGGTTGCAAATGGATATACCGGAAACTTTGTAGTGCATAAACCAAGCGGAAAAAGCTATGTTGGTAAATGTTTTGGATCCACGGGTTTGGTAATTCGTTTAGATCAAAATGGTAACTACGATAATTTAATGAGCAATTTTACAGGAAACAGTTGGCCTGAAATTTGGGACATGGCCTACCATTGTTCTACCGGTAAAGTTTATGGTTTTGGTGGTGGCCCAAGTACAATCAATTCTGCAGGTATAATTGATCAGGTTACAGGTTCGGTTACACCTATTGGTTTTTTTCCAAATAATGGAAATGCCGGTCATGATGTGGTATCACATGCCATTGATAATACAGGAGAAATATTCTTTTTGTATGCATCTTATTTTTCAACACCATTTATGGATAATCGCATTGCACGAGTTAACTCTGCATTTACATCTTCTGTTTGGTTAGCACAAACCGGATTTACACCATTGGTTGAATGGCATAATAAGGATTTTTATGTTGGTGGTCCCGGTTTTGGGTCGTCTAATGGATTTAATGCCTTAGCTGCAAATTCAAATTATTTATATTATTATGATGGTTTTAATTTGGCAGCCTATAATAAAAATACCGGTGGGCAAATTGCTGCAACTACTATTACTGGTTTTGGTACACTTGAACAAGGTGGTATTGCAGTTGATGATTGTGATAATTTATATATAGGAGGTAACAATGGAAATATCTTATCCTACAAATTCACGGGTTCAAGTTTTGTGGCATTACCTGGGTTGAATTTAAACGTTACAACGCCACTTAAATATGTGTACGATATTAAATACGATAAGCCAACCAATCAATTGTATTTTTCAGGAAGTGGCTTTGTAGGTGTTACAGGTGCTGTAAATAGTGCAACTTGCCCTTTGGTTGCTGATTGTAATTTTCAGGTACAAACCATCAATGCAAATATTTGTTATGGAGCTGTTGCCACTATAAGCATTGCCAATACAAATAGTTTAACCAATCCAAGTTACTCCATACAACCGGGTGGTCAATCACAAAGCTCACCTTTATTTACCGTTTCACCATCTGTTTCCACAGCTTACACCTTATATATTACAGGGGTGGATTCACAGAGCGCTGTTGTTACGCAAACAGGTGTGTCTACTGTTTCGGTATTTCCGGTACCTGTTGTTGTGCCTGCCTTAGTTAACGGTACATGTGCCAATCCTGTAACCAGCAGTGTAAACTTAAATGTAGCATTCACGCCAAGTGGTTCGCCCAACTATACGGTTAACTGGAATCCAATACCAACAAATGTAACAACAGTAAATAGCGGAACTGCCTCAGGCCTTATTCCCGGATTAAATCAAGTTACAGTTACCACAGCAAACGGTTGCAGCACCACCGCCAGTTTCAGTGTACCACCGGTGCCGCAACCGGCAAGTTTTGTAATTGTGAACCCGAGTAACGATTATACGGTTACCTGTTTAAATCCAAATGTGGTATTAACAACGAGTGTAACCAATGGCGTTCCATTAAGTTTTACCTGGTTCCCAAATTGTACCAATTCAGTTGTAGGCACCAGCATGACCTTTACACAAGCGTGTACGGGTCAGGTAGTAGGAACCAGCTCAACGGGTTGTCAGTTTGTACAAACCTTTACGGTATATCAAAATTTAAATACACCAACCATTGTGATCACACCAACAGTACAAAACGTAACCTGTAACACGGCAGCATCTTGTTTTACTTTATATACAGGTCCCGGCCCGAACGTATCGAGCAATTGGTATCAAATGGTAGGAAGCAACTCTGTAATTGTAGGTGTTCAGCAAGGTACCATCAATATATTCTGTCCAAATCAGCCGGGTGTATATTGGGGTATTGGTACCGATCTGGTAACAGGCTGTTCAGTGACCAGATCAGTGAATGTAACCGCTTCAGTAGGTGTACCAATATTTACGGTAACCAGTTCAACCAATTTCACCATAGGCTGTTCAACCAGCAGTATCACCAGTATGCAGGTTAGTAGTGTCATAACCTCTCCGGTTCCGTCAGTAGCTTGTCAGTATACCTTTGTACCGCCAGGATTTACAGGCACACCAACAACCTTCTCATTCAATCCAAATCAAAACAACATCACCATTCCTGGTGTATGGGTAGTTT
>JBIKKW010000189.1:0-4197 GCA_044360115.1 Bacteroidia bacterium | reverse complement strand
AATTTGATGAACGCAAAAAACATCAAACACATGATTATTTAAAAGATGTGATCTCTGAATTAAAAGCAGCTGATGAGATCTATGTGTTTGGTCCTTCAAAAATGAAGACCAACTTAAAAGCCGAGATCTTAAAAGATAAAGTTTTAAAAGATAAATTACGCGGTGTTGAAAGTGCCGATAGCCTTACCAACAACCAAATTGTTGCAGCAGTAAAAAAATACTTTTCCTTAGAAAAAAAGGTACCTGCCAAATCGGCCATTAAGCGCGCTGTTGCAAAAAAGCAAGCGGCTAAAAAACTGGCTCCGAAAAAAGCCGTAGTTAAAAAGAAAAACAACAGGTAATTAATTACCTTTGTGTAACATGACAAAGGGAAAAATTTATTATCAGGAAACACAGCGATTCAAACAAATTTGGATATGGCTATTACTGGTTGGCATTAACGCTCAATTTATTTTTGCCATCGTTTACCAGATCATTCTCGGGCATCCCTTTGGTAATAACCCCATGAGTAATATGGGCGTGCTCATCAGTTTTGTGATATCCTTATTGTTATCACTCTTGTTTTTTTCTTTACGATTAGATACTACCATTGATGATCAGGGAATTCACGCGCGCTTTTTTCCGTTTCACAAACAACCCATTACTTATTCCCGCGAAAAGATAAAGAACGCCTATGTGCGCACTTACAAGCCCATTCGTGAATTTGGCGGCTGGGGCTTACGAGGTGGCGCATACAATGTTTCGGGAAACAAAGGTTTACAAATGGAGTTTAAAGACGGTAACTCGTTTTTAATTGGCACCAATCAACCCGAAAAAATGCAAGCCGCAATTGATGAATTCTTAAAACGCGTTTAGTGCTTTATCAATTTTAAATGCGCACGCTGCTCACCATTGCTTAGCGTAATAAAATAAATGCCTGGCGCCCATTCAGCAGCATCAACAGTAATATGATCCTGCAACAACACTTGCTTTTCTTCCATCAACTTTCCTGTAATACTTGTAATGTTGTAAGTAACCTGCTCGTTTTTTACCTGATGATAGATCAAATGAAATTGGTTTTGCGATGGATTCGGATAAACGGAGAACGAATTATTAAAATCAAATTGTTGCTCGTGCAAACTTGTAACAGATGTCCAAATGCTATCGGCCCAATCAGGATGATCGATGAACGGATTACGGTTATTTTGATACAAATAATAAATGGAATCGTTACGCGCAACTTCTTTCGCGCTCACCGGATCCTGATGATGCCATTGCATTAACACATTCAATTGCCAAGGTAAAATAGTTGCTTTATTGGTAGCATCTGATGTGCCCCATGCGCCATCCTCACCGGTATAACGTGTGCTCATATAAAAATAACTGCGCGCCACATCACCTTTAAACTCATTAATTGGCTCAAATACGGTTTGGCTGTACCCGGTATTGGTGCACGGACCAAGCTTTCCGCCATTTTGACTAACATAACTAACAGTACCAACATTTCCATAAGGATAATTGGAACGTCTGTTATTCACATAACCATCTGTTGGATAGATATGAAACATATCAGAATCCGGACCAGCTGTACTATTGAACCAACTTTGCGGCCAACTGTGCTCGCGGTTAAAACAATCACTTTCAGCAGAATAACTGCCACATTGATCGGTTACAAAGGTAAACTCATATGGCTGTGGTCCGCTTGGATTATAGCTATAAATATCAAACACCTTACCGTTAGGCTTTCTGTCTGTTTTTTGAAAGGCGGTCCATAAACCACTATAGGTAATTACGTTATGATTTTTAATAATGTTATACAATGCTGTTTTTAAATTATTTCCTTTTAAGCCAACAGCCGAATTATAATAACCCGGCGGTATTTGGGCGAATACAATAATGGGTATGCAAAAGAGCGTGAGTAAAATACGTTTCATACTTGCAAAAATAAACTAAATAGTGGTTTGCCAAACTTAGCTTTAGTAAATTAACATGAATAATTATCCTTATTTGCATAACCTTAACCATTTCATGGCTTCGGCCTCATCTGTAAAAACTTTCATGGGATGATTTGAATATGAAGCACTTATTTTTAAATAAAAGGAGGCAATGATGCGTTGGTGAAGTTCTTTAACTAAAATGGCCTCTGCCTTTTTTAAGGAATATTCGGCAATGTATTTTTTTGCTTCTTTGGTAAGATCATGCATCGATAGGCGAGCATCTATCAAAACGGGAACATATTGTTTATTGGTCAGTTTTTCGGCCGCTGCCACTTGGGCTTTTGCTTCCTCCAGATCGATCTCCAGATCGTTGTTTTTAAAAACAACCACTAATATACCATCTTCGGTAAAACTAAAAGTTGCAGTATGTGTTTCAATTTGCACAATGCAAGATAATGAAACTGCAACATTTATGCAACTTTGTCGTGTATTTTAAAGTGTTAATCGATTTACATTGACCGTTTATCTACTCAAAAAACTATTTAAAACCCCTTCCAGATCAGTTTGGGTCATCTTTTTTTGATCAAAAAATGTTTGCTTTCGCTTATTTACGGTAATAAAGGTTGCCGGAATAGCGCCGCTCCAACGTTTATCGATTTTATCAATAAAGTCGTTACCATTCACTTCATCCAATATCACACATTCGGTCTTATACTTGTTCTTTAATAAGAATGGATTTACCTTTTTATTTAGTTCTTCCTTAAAATCTAAGCTCACCAACAATACTTTTACCTTTTCCTTTGCATGTGCCTTTGAAAATGCTTCAAACTCCGGTAATTCCTGAACGCAAGGCTTACACCAGGTAGCCCAAAAGTTCACAATGTAAATCGTGTCACTTTTGTTATCTATGCGTTTTAATAGATCGCCAATTTTGTAAACGGCACTTACCTGTTGCGAAAAAGCAACAAACCCGATCATTAAAAAACTAAGGATGCTGCTTATTCTTATAGTCATATTCTTTAAATAAGGTTTTAATATCGGTCATTAATCTGTTCACCTCCACACTATCCGTTCCATCATAAAAACCTCTGATGTGCTTGTCTTTATCTATTAAGGCGAAATTTTGTGTATGAATAAAATCCTCTTCACCCCCATCCCCTTCTTCTGCATTTAATAAATAACTTTTGCGGGCCATTTCATACAGATCCTTTTTTTCGCCGGTCACAAATAACCACTTGCGATCGTTAACACCATATTTTGAAGCGTGCATGGCTAATTGCGCTACCGTGTCGGTTTCAGGATCTACGGTGTGTGATAAGATCAAAAAATCATCCTTATCCTTAAAGGCTTTGTAAACCCGTGTGAGTTCAGTATTCATAATAGGACAAATACTTTTGCAGGTGGTAAAAAAATAATCTACCACATAAACTTTTCCTTCCACGTCTTTGTTAGATACCTGCTTGTTATATTGATCGATAAATGAAAAATTTCCAACCGAATGAAAAACCGTATCCTTTGTTGTACCATAGGTTTTCGGACCAAAATAAGGCAAAAGACGCAATGGCTTGTCTTCTTTTTTATCTAACATGTACCATGCACCAAAAATACCAAGCACCAAAACAAGCAGTGCAATTAAAACAGTTCTCATATTCATATTACAAAGGTAATTACTAAATTTACTCATGGCAATTTTTAATGGTAAGAAAAATAACGAAACAGAAATTGGATTTGGCAGCAAAAACTACCGCGATTCGGTTCGTTTTTTGAATAGCGACGGATCGGTAAATGTGCTGCGAACAGGGCTTGGCAGGCTAAACAACATTGATGTGTACCATTGGCTGATCAACATCTCTCTCAAAAAATTCATTGTAATTGTAATTACTTTTTATGCAATAATTAACATTTTTTTTGCCAGCATTTACTATTTGTTGGGTGCCGAAAATTTTGGAGGAATTCGTTCCACTACCGAAATTGGCAAATACCTCGATCTGATCTTCTTCAGCTCACAAACCATCACCACCGTTGGATACGGACATGTTTATCCAATGAGTCACTGGGTTAGCACCATTGCATCCATTCAGTCTTTATTAGGCTTAATGATATTTGCCATTATTACCGGTGTTTTGTTTGGTCGTTTCTCGCGTCCAAAAGATGCTTTACTATACAGCGATCATATTTTAATTGCTCCCTACCGCGATATCACCGGCCTCATGTTCCGAGTGGCCAATAAAAAACAATTTGAGTTAATTGAAAATGAGGCCAAAGTGGTTATCACCATCAA
>JBIKKW010000255.1:0-2715 GCA_044360115.1 Bacteroidia bacterium | reverse complement strand
AAATTTGCAGGCTACCGTTGAACCCGGGGTTATTAATTACGTTTTTCAGGATGAGGTTAAGAAATTGGGATTGTTTTATCCGCCCGATCCGGCAAGTTGGGGTAGCTGCAGTTTAGGAGGTAATATTGCGCATAGCAGTGGTGGACCAAAAGCTGTAAAATACGGCACCACCCGCGATTATGTATTGAATTTACAAGTGGTATTGGGGAATGGTGATATTATTTGGACCGGCGCCAACACCTTAAAATATTCAACAGGCTACAACCTAACACATTTAATGGTTGGCAGCGAGGGAACATTGGGAATTGTAACAAAAATTGTTTTCAAACTAATTCCTTTGCCTCAGCACGATCTGTTGATGCTTGTGCCATTTAACAGTGCCGAGCAAGCCTGTGAAGCAGTTGGTGCGGTTTTCAGAGCAGGTATCATTCCAAGCGCCATGGAATTTATGGAGCGTGACGCGATCGAATGGAGTGCCAAATACAGCGGCGAACTTAATTTTACCATTAAAGAAGATTGGAAAGCCTTGCTGTTGGTGGAAGTTGATGGAAATAATATGGATGTGCTCATGAGCGATTGCGAAAAGATATCAGAGATCATGCAGCAGCATGGAAGCGACGAAATATTATTTGCTGAAGGTGCCGAACAAAAAAATGCCTTATGGAAAATACGCAGAAAAGTGGGTGAGGCTGTTAAAAGTAATTCGGTTTACAAAGAAGAGGATACAGTTGTGCCGCGCGCCGAGCTTCCAAAGCTGTTAAAAGGCGTAAAGGAAATTGGCGGCAAATATGGTTTTAAATCGGTTTGCTATGGCCATGCCGGTGATGGAAATTTACATGTGAATATCATTAAAGGCGATCTAAGTGATAAGGTTTGGGATGAAGAATTGCCAAAAGGCATTTCAGAGATATTTGAACTTTGCAGATCATTGGGCGGTACCATTAGCGGGGAGCATGGAATTGGTATTGTTCAGCAAAAGTACATGCCTATTGTTTTTCCTGAATACCAGTTACAGCTCATGCGAAACATCAAAAAGGTATTTGATGCGAACGAAATTCTTAATCCCGGAAAAATATTTGTTACGAATTAATGACGCGCAAAAGCATTTCGCTAAAAAACCATAAAACAAAAACAAAATGTAACTATTCGCGTAATTTACAGTATACCTTTATATTTCATGCACTCAATATTTATCCCTAAGTTTATAGTATGTTTCAATTGCGTTTAAAACTTCTTTACATACTGTTATGTTTTTGTTTTAATATTTTATCTCAAGGGAATATTAAGTATCCTACATTATTATGGAAGATATCAGGCAACGGTATTAAAAAAGAAGGTTATTTATATGGCACCATGCATGTAAGTAATCGTGTGGCTTATCATTTATCAGATCAGTTTTTTGGCGCTTTAAAAAGTGCGGATGTTGTAGGACTTGAAACTAATCCATCGGAGTGGTTAAATAACATGGAGCTTACCGGTGAACTCAGCAAGGCCAGTGGCGTTGGTTTGTACAATCCTTATGGCGGAAATTTCTATAAAATAGTTTTCGGAATGCGTTTTCCTGATAAACAGGTTTATAAATCTATTTTAAGTTTCGATCCTGAGATCATTAATGGTTTATTGTATCGCCATAGTATGAGTCAGGAGAATTTTGAAGAGAACACCTACATCGATCTTTTTATTTTTCAGGCTGCATCAAAATTGAACAAAACAATTGTAAGTCTTGAAGATTTTAAAATGGCTGAGATACAAGCCAGATTGGCCTCATTACCGGATAGTGAGTTTGACCCCAATGGTAAGGAAGGTGATGATTATTTGAATTACAACCGCTATGGTAATGCCGTAAAAATTGAGGATGCATACCGCGACGGAAATTTAGATGCATTAGACAGTTTAACACGCATTGGTGAGAGTAAGAACATGCAGAAGTATTTGTTGCATGCGCGTAATGTTTATTTTGTGCATAATATCGATTCGATCTTACGATCAGGAAAATCATTATTCAGTGGTGTTGGTGCCGCTCATTTACCCGGAACCAATGGTGTTATAGAAATGTTGCGCCGCATGAATTATAAGGTTGAACCGGTTTATCCGAAGGATACTAAAAAAGCAGCGAAGGAACAGGATGCCATAGATAAGATGATAAAGCCTGTTTCGTTCGAAAAGAACTATGCACCCGATTCGTTATTCTCGGTTCAGGTTCCGGGCAAGCTTACTCAGATCATGAATTTTGATAACATTAAGTATTTTATTAATGCCGATATGGTTAATGGCAACTTTTATAACATTGCCCGATTAAAAACAAATGCCGCGTTAAATAATTACAACGTATCAAAAATGACGGTGATGTTGGATAGTTTGTTCTTTGAGAATATTCCGGGTAAGATCATCAGTAAAAAAGAAATTGAGAACAATGGCATAAAAGGCTTTGATATTGTTAACCGCACGCGCAGAGGCGATTTTCAGCGCTACCATATTTTTGTTACCGACCTGGAATTGATCTTATTTAAACTGGGAGGCAAGGGTGAGTTTGTGAATTCAAGTGCCGGAAAACAATTTTTTAATTCTATTAAATTTGAGAAGAAGAATACAAGCACAACCTTATTTGAACCGCTAACCAAAGGATTTAAAGTTCAAATTCCAAACGAATACAACTATAGCAGAAATGATTATGTTGGTGTTTCGGGTTTGGTTGAAGACCTGAGTGCTTATGAT
>JBIKKW010000188.1:0-4226 GCA_044360115.1 Bacteroidia bacterium | reverse complement strand
AAAAATTAGCGAATCAACATTTCTGGATCGGAACGTTAGGTATTGTTATTTATGCAGTTCCTATGTATTGGGCTGGTTTCATGCAATCATCAATGTGGAAAGACTTTACTCCTGAAGGTCAATTAAAATGGCAGTTCTTAGATACAGTTACTAAAATGCAACCTTTTTATATTGCGCGTGCAATTGGCGGAACTTTGTTTTTAGTTGGTGCTATTATGATGACCTACAACTTAATTAAAACAATTAAGGCCGGTAACTTCCTTGAAGTTGAAGAAGATCAAGCACCTGCTTTAACAGGTGAATACCATGCTCATTCTAAAGATCACTGGCACCGTTGGATAGAGCGCAAGCCTGTTCAATTAATGATCGTGAGTTTAGTAGTTGTATTAATTGGTGGTATCATTGAGTTTGTTCCTACTTTCCTTGTTAAATCAAATATACCAACCATTGCAAGTGTAAAACCATATACACCGTTAGAATTGCAAGGTCGTGATATTTATATTCGTGAAGGATGTTATGTTTGTCACTCTCAAATGGTGCGTCCGTTCAGAAGTGAAACAGCGCGTTATGGCGAATATTCAAAAGCAGGCGAATTCGTTTATGACCATCCATTTCAATGGGGTAGTAAACGTACCGGTCCGGATCTTGCACGTTTAGGCGGTAAATATCCTGATAGCTGGCATTACAATCACATGTTAGATCCGGGTTCAATGGCTCCAGGTTCTATCATGCCTTCGTATCCATGGTTATTAAAAGATCAATTAGACGCCAACTCAACCATGTCGAAAATTAAAGCCATGATCCGTTTAGGTGTTCCATATCCTGAAGGTTACGAGAACCAGGCAGTAAAAGATATGGAAGCACAAGCAAATGAGATCGCGGCTAATCTTAAGAAAGATGGTATCACAACCAAATCAGATAGAGAGATCGTTGCACTTATTGCTTATTTACAACGTCTTGGAAAAGACATTAAGGCAGAAAATTTAAAAGCAGAAAACACTAACAAATAAAACTAGTAGCCATGAAATTTATCAATTATTTAGAAAGCATCACCGGAATAGGAATTTATCCGCTGACTTCATTATTAGTATTTGTTGGGTTTTTCTTATTAGTAACCCTTTTTGTGATCAAAGGAAGTAAAACCTACTTTGATACACTTAGTAATTTACCAATTGACGAAAAAAATTAATTCAAACTTGTTATGAGCAAAATAAACAAAATAAAAGCAGTTGCATTAACACTTCTCCTACCGGCTATTGGTCTTTGTCAGGATGAATCAGCTGCAAACAGCACTTATTTTTCAAATGCCTTATTTAATACTTTACTAGGTGTGATCTTGTTACTGCTAATTATAATTGTTGCATTTAGCAACGTTATAAAAAATGTGGCCGACAGTGATTTCTTAGATAAGAAATTAAAAATGGATCAGGAAAACAACGCCGGTTCAGGCCGCAGCATTTCAACCATTTTATTTGTGTTAATGAGCTTTTCATTAATGGCGCAAACAAAGCCGGTTGATGATCGTATCGGTGGGTTAGATCAATTCACGCTTTACTTTATGTTAACTATCATTTTTGTTGAGTTACTTGTACTTGGATTGTTGATCTTCCAATTTAAATTCTTACTAAGATCGAAAGAAGAAAAAGCAGCTGAGACCAGAAGAGTTGAATCGCCTTTAATGCAAAGCTTAACCGATGCTGTTGCTGTTGAAGATGAGGCTTCTATTTTATTGGATCATGATTACGATGGTATTAAAGAATTAGATAATAACTTACCGCCTTGGTGGAAGTATGGTTTTTATTTAACCATTGTGGTTGCCGTTGTTTACATTTTCCATTACCATGTTAACGGTTCGGGCGATCTTCAAACTGCAGAATATGAAAAAGAAATGGCTCAAGCTAAATTAGAAATTGAAGAGTTCATGAAAACATCTGCTAACAAGGTTGACGAAAGTTCAGTTACATTACTTACCGATGTAAAAGACATTACAAGTGGTAAAGATGCCTTTATTGCATCATGCGCGGCTTGCCATGGCAGAGTTGGTGAAGGTGGTGTTGGTCCGAACTTAACCGATGCGTATTGGTTACACGGAGGAAGCATTCAGGATATTTTCAAATCAATTAAATATGGTTGGACTGAAAAAGGAATGAAAGCATGGAAAGAAGATCTTTCGCCAATGCAAATTGCACAGGTTACTTCATTTATTATGACCTTAAAAGGCACTAATCCTTCAAATGCAAAAGCAGCGCAAGGAGATCTTTATGTTGAGAACGGAGCAGCTCCTGCAGATTCAACAACTGCATTAACTGATTCACTAAATGTAACATTGAAAGCAGATAGCTTAAGTAAGGAAACTAAAAAATAATGGACCCCAAACAAAATAAAGATGCTGAACATTCGGAAGAGGCGTTTAGAGACAGCATTGCCACAGTAGATAAAGAAGGGAAAAGATCGTGGATCTATCCGAGCAAACCCTCGGGTAAATATTATAACCTACGCACTTATTTTACCTGGTTATATATTATCGTATTCGTTACCCTTCCGTTCATTAAATACAATGGCGAACCACTTTTTTTGTTTAATGTACCTGAAAAGAAATTCATTTTATTTGGCGCTATTTTCTGGCCACAAGATTTTTTCATCTTTGGTTTGGGCATGCTCATTTTTATTGTATTCGTTGCCCTTTTTACAGTAGTCTTCGGTCGCTTATTTTGCGGATGGGCATGTCCACAAACCGTTTTAATGGAAATGGTATTCCGGAAGATCGAATACTGGATCGAAGGAGATGCAACACATCAAAAAGCTTTAAAAAATGGACCATGGAATGCCGATAAGATCAAAAAACGCGTTCTCAAATTTTTGATCTTCTTTACACTCTCGTTTTTAATTGCCAATGTATTGTTGAGTTATTTAATTGGTATGGACGAGGTTCTTAAAATAGCAACTGAGCCATTATCAATGCATGTAGGGGGTTTTAGCGGAATGTTATTGTTCACTACCATCTTCTTCTTTATATTTTGGTGGTTCCGTGAGCAGGCGTGCTTAATTGTTTGTCCGTATGGCCGTTTACAAGGTGTTTTACTTGATAAGAATTCGGTGGTAGTTGCATATGATTATGTTAGAGGAGAAGAACGTCATAAGTACAAAAAGAACGAGGTCAGAACCGGCGGCGATTGTATTGATTGCGGCTTGTGTGTGAAAGTATGTCCAACCGGTATTGATATTAGAAACGGAACGCAATTAGAATGTACAAATTGTACAGCGTGTATTGATGTGTGCGACCATATGATGGAGAGCGTTGGATTAAACAAAGGTTTGATACGCTATGATTCTGAAAATGGTATTAAAAACAAAGTGAAGCTTGCTTTCACAAACCGTATGAAAGCGTATAGCGCTGTACTGTTGGTTTTAATTGGGGTTGAAGTTGCGTTATTAACCACACGTTCAGATTACGATGCAACCATATTACGCGCTAAAGGCATGTTGTTTCAAGAGCAAGCGAACAATCACATTAGCAACTTGTATACTATTAAACTCGTGAACAAAACACGTAAAAAATTACCGGTTGAACTGCGTGTGGAAAATATGGACGGAAAGATAAAACTGATCGGTAAAGAAATTGAAGTGAAAGAAGAAGGTGTAACCGAAGGAGAATTTTTCGTGTATATTGATAAAGCAGATATTCATGAACGTAAAACAAAATTAGAAATAGGCGTTTATTCAAGCGGCAAAAAAATAAAAACAGTAAAAACAAATTTCTTAGGACCAATCAATTAAAACATTAACTATGAATTTCGGTGTTAAAATAACCATCCTGTATTTAAGCTTTGTAGCTTTAATACTCACATTAGTTTTTTTGTCATACGGACAAAAAGTAGAATTAGTAAGTAAAGATTACTATGCACAAGAACTAAAGTATCAAGATAAGATCGATGCGATCAATAACACAAATGCACTCGCATCCAGCATTGATCATAAAGTTGAGGCATCATCCATTATTTTGAATATTAATCCCGAATTGAACAGTTCAGGTTTAAGTGGATCAATCAATTTCTTTCGTCCTTCTGATTCAAGTAAGGATGTGAAAATAAAAATGAACTTTGTGAATGATCAACAGGTCATCAGCAAATCGGCCTTGGAACATGGTACTTACAAGATGCAATTATCATGGACCAATAATGGTAAGAACTATTACAAAGAAGAAGTAATTTATATTGAATAATGAA
>JBIKKW010000078.1:0-15024 GCA_044360115.1 Bacteroidia bacterium | reverse complement strand
ATGGCGTTTTGAGAATATTTCAATCCGGTTACTTCTAACTTCAGATCGGTGATCTCACTCTTTTGTTTCTTTAATAAATATCCGCCGGTGCTTAATAATGCAATGGTTGAAAGTACTGCAATTACCGCTGCGCTGGCTGCCACCATAAAGGTTTTACCAATTCGCTTCGTTAATTTTTCAGGTTTGTTGATGGAAATGATCTTGGCTTCTTTACCAAATTCTACCGAATGAATGTGCTTTAATTTATTCTTTAAGATCTGACGCTCGTTGCTTGTGTTTAAAACACTGATCAACATCTTGTGTTCATCAAATGCTTTTTGAAAAGCGGCATCGTTGGTTAAACGTACTTCAAATGCTGTAACCTCTTCGGCAGACAGTTTTCCCTCTAAATAATTATCAAACAAATCAACTGTTCTCATTTCAATCTAGTATTGTAAAGTTGTCAAAATATAATCTCTTCAATCGTTGTAAGCATTTATACTTTTGGTTCTTGGCATTATCGGCATTGGTATAACCAAACTTTTCCGATATGTCTTCCATGCTCATTTTCTTGATATAAAAATCTTTTATCAAGCTGGCACAGGGTTCGCCAAGTTCTTCCAAACTTTTATAAACCTTTTCAATGCTTTCTTCTTGCTTTTGGTGTGCACGAATATCTGAGCTTGCATCTTCAAACACTTCCTGATGGTATTCTTTTAACTCACCAACATTACCGTGCTTTTTTAATTGCTTTAACCACAAGTTACGTGCAATAGAATACACATAGGTTTGTAATTGGCAATTGAGCTTGAACTCAGGATCCTTACACTTCTCAAACAAAATGATGATCGTTTCCTGATACACATCTTGCGCCACTTCTGAAGAACCACTGTTGCTTACAACAAGTTTAAGAACGAGATTATAGTACTTTTTATAAAGGGCTTTTAAAACCGCATCGTCACCGATCTTTAATCCTTCAATAAAATCATTGTCGGAAAAATTCACTTTAGGTTTTAACATAAGCGCCTTTGAAGGTTAATACTAAATTTGATTAAAGGTAACCCAAAAAAGCGTACAAATTTTTAAAAGATGAATTGCTATTCACTAAGTGGTTGTTTATTATGTAGGAAGGCGATAAAGTTTGGTTTTGGGTTCAAATGGTGAGGAAATCAATCAGGTCACATAATTTTATAACCCTGATTATCAATGATTTACAAATTATTTTAAAAATAGTTGTTTTTTTTGGGTTACATCTTTCGAAAAAAGGGATCAATGTAAAATCATTAACAAATTTAAAACACTAAAAAATGAAAAAAGTATTATCAATCATCGCTGTAGCTTTAGTTGCTACAATGGTATCTTGTGGTCCTTCTGCTGAAGAAAAAGCAAAAATGGAAGAAAATGCAAAGAGAATCGCTGATTCTATCGCTGCTGCTGCTACTGCTGCAATCGAGCAAGCTGCTACTGAAGCTGCTCCTGCAACAACTGATAGCGCTACTGCTGCTGCTCCAGCTGCTGAAGCTCCAGCACACTAATTTTGTGTACTGTTAGTTAGCTTAAAAGCCCCATTGCAATATTGCTTGGGGCTTTTCTGTTTTTTATTTAATTTTGTTAGGCTTAAAACAGTATTTTAACTGAATAATTAAAGCCATAAAACATTTATGAAAAAGATCATACCAATTTTTAGTTTTGTTACTGTATTATTCTTGAGCGCTTGTGGTCCTGCTGCCGAAGACCGTGAGGCTATGTACGCGCGTGCAAAGGTGTTCCAGGATTCTATTGCCAATGTTATTAAAACATCAATGGATGCTGCAGCTGCTCCTGCTCCCGGAACCGGTCCTGTTGTAGTTGATACTACAAAAGCCGCACCAACTGCAACCGCCAAATAAATTCAAAAATAATGGGTTATGTTTAAACCCTATTGCACTTAGTGTTGTTATCAAACTATGGAAATTACTGTTGAAAAGGTTTTGGATGCATTGCGTTATGTAGATGATCCGGACTTAAAAAAAGACCTTGTTACACTTAACATGGTTAAGGATGTGGTGGTTGACGGAAAGAATGTTTCGTTCACCGTAGTGCTTACAACACCCGCATGCCCAATGAAAGACATGATACACAACGCGTGTATGAATGCCGTTTTACATTACGTTGATAAGAACGCCAATGTAAAAATAAACATGACGGCCAATGTTACCTCTAAAAAAGAAAAAGACGAAACTACTTTACGCGATGTAAAGAATATCATAGCCGTTGCCAGCGGTAAAGGCGGTGTTGGAAAAAGCACTGTTGCCGCTAATTTAGCGCTGGGCCTAGCCCGCCAAGGTGCAAAGGTTGGAATTGTTGATGCTGATATTTACGGGCCATCTCAACACATTATGTTTGGTGTGGAGAACGATGCGCCGGGTCCGGGCCAATTTAACGGTGTTTCAAAAATGAAACCGGTTGAAAGCTATGGTGTAAAAATTAACTCTGTTGGTTTTTTAGCGGGTCCTAACCAGGCTATTGCTTTACGCGGACCAATGGCCAGCAAAGCCTTATC
Source organism: Bacteroidia bacterium (assembly GCA_044360115.1). Taxonomy (GTDB): domain Bacteria; phylum Bacteroidota; class Bacteroidia; order B-17B0; family Aurantibacillaceae; genus Aurantibacillus. The sequence goes on along the minus strand of JBIKKW010000078.1, from coordinate 12,503 downwards.
GCAATTATTTTATGATACTGTTTGGGGAGAGTTAGATTATTTAATTGTGGATCTTCCTCCGGGAACCGGCGATATCCAAATAAGTTTATGTAGCCAGGTTAAATTAACCGGAGCCATTGTAGTTTGTACACCTCAACCGGTTGCTATTTCAGATGCGCGTAAAGGAATTGCTTTGTTTCAATTACCTGCCATTAATGTGCCGGTATTAGGATTAGCGGAGAACATGGCGTGGTTCACTCCTGAAGAATTACCAAATAACAAATATTATATTTTTGGGAAAGATGGTGTAAAACAACTTTCAGAAGAAATGAATATACCATTGCTTGCTCAAATACCATTGGTGCAAAGTATTCGCGAAGGCGCTGATGCCGGAAAGCCATCGGTAATGGAAAAAGACACGCCTCAAGCTTTATGCTTTTTGGAGTTGGCACAAAACGTGGCTCAGCAAGTAGCCATTAAAAATGCTGAATTAGTAGAGTCGCACGCATAATTACACAACAAATTGTATCTTTGATAAAATTTTAAAATGGACGCGTTACATCAAAAAGTAGAAGAGGCACTAAACACCATTAGGCCATATTTGGAAGCAGACGGAGGCAACGTGGAAGTTGTAGAAATTACCGCTGAACAAATTTTAAAATTAGAATTAACCGGTGCTTGCAAAACCTGCAACATGAGCGCTATGACCATGAAAGCCGGAATAGAAGAGACCATCAAACGCGCTGTGCCCGAAATTAAAGGCATAGAAGCCGTTACCAATTAATTTAATTTTTTCGATTACGACACAACGTTAATTTCATTTATGAAACTCACACACATATTAAAAGAAAGCAAAAAAACATTATTCTCTATTGAGATCTTACCGCCATTGAAAGGTAAAAGCATTCAAAGTATTTACGATGGTATTGATCCCTTAATGGAGTTTAAACCTGCTTTTGTGGATGTGACCTATCATAGAGAAGAATACATTTACAAGAAACGTGATGGTGGTTATTTAGAAAAAGTAAGCATTCGTAAACGCCCAGGTACTGTTGGTATTTGTGCGGCCATTATGAATAAATACGATGTTGAAGCCGTGCCACACATTATTTGCGGAGGCTTTACACGTGAAGAAACGGAGAATGCCCTGATCGATCTTCAGTTCTTAGGAATTGATAATGTATTGGCATTGCGTGGTGATAGTATTAAAACAGAACCTGCCTTTGTGCCTGAGCCGGGCGGACACGCTTATGCATTAGATCTTGTTAAACAGATCAGCCAAATGAATAAAGGTGTTTATTTGGATGATGATATGAAAGATGCTGCCCCAACTAATTTTTGTATGGGCATTGCCGGATATCCTGAAAAACATTTTGAGGCACCAAACTTAGTAAGCGATCTGAACTACCTGAAAGCAAAGGTTGATGCAGGTGCTGAGTACATTGTTACACAGATGTTCTTTGATAATAAAAAGTATTTTGATTTTGTTGACCTGTGCAGAAAGAATGGCATTAACGTGCCTATCATTCCGGGATTAAAGATATTATCAAGCAAAAAACAAATTATTGCTTTACCTAAAATATTTCACATTGATATTCCTCAACCATTTTATGAGGAATTAGAAAAATGTAAGGATGACAAGCAGATCAAAGAAGTAGGAATTAAATGGTGCATTGAGCAATCAAAAGAATTGGTAAAGGCCAACGTACCTTGCTTACATTTTTATACCATGGGCGCATCAGAAGCAACCAAAGCAGTTGCTAAAGAAGTGTTTTAATTTATGTCACCCTGAGCGGAGTCGAAGGGTGTTCTTTTTATTCAATTTCGTTTTAAGTTTGCAATGTTTCGACTCCGCTCAACATGACAAACATAAATACTTATAAATCCCTTTTTGATCTGCATTATCCCTTTGCGTTCTTTGTGCAAACCTCTGCGAAGGACAAGGTCCGCTTTGCGGTTTCTGCCTCTTTGTTTATTAATTTCATTACCTTTATTTCATGAGTTACCATTTTTATAGAGGAGAAGTTTTACTGATCGATAAACCCATTGGCTGGAGCAGCTTTCAGGCAGTTAATAAGATCAAGCATGGTATTAAAAACCACCCTTCCTTTATTCATGAGGGAACCAAAGTAAAACCAAAGATCGGTCATGCCGGCACTTTAGATCCATTAGCAACCGGTTTACTTATTATTTGCACCGGTAAAAAAACAAAAGAGATCAACTCCTTTATGGGCTTAACAAAAGAGTACACCGGCACGTTTTTTATTGGCGCAACAACACCTTGTTACGATCTTGAAAAACCAATTGATCACACCTATCCTTCTGAACATATAACTCCTGAACTCATCAAACAAACCGCTGAAAATTTTCTTGGAGTGCAAGAACAAGTACCTCCTTTATTCAGTGCAGTAATGGTAAATGGTAAGCGCGCGTATACGCATGCACGCGCCGGTGATGAAATAGAATTAAAAGCCAGACCAATTGAAATTCTTGAATTTGAAATAACTAATATTGAAATGCCAAACGTATCTTTCAGGATCGTTTGCAGCAAAGGTACTTACATACGAAGTATAGCCCGCGACTTTGGTTTGGCGCTTAACAGCGGCGCACATTTAATTGAATTACGCCGCACAAAAATTGGCGACTTTGATGTTAAAGATGCGGTTAGTCCGGAAGAGTTTGTGAAGCGTTTGCAATCATAACCACTTATCAATTCATCACCTCCAATTATAAAAGCGTACATCCTATTTCGTTTTGGTTTAATTTACTTTGATTCAAACAAAAACCATTCGTTATGAAAAACACACTTTTAACCTTGCTGTTTGTGATCATCACAACACCTTTTGTGGCACAAACAAAATCAGATACCAATGAAGAAGTATATACTACTGTTGATACGCCGGCGGAATATCCGGGTGGCATTTCTGAAATGATGAAGTATCTTCAAACAAATATTAACTACCCAGAAAGCGCGCGCAAAAACAATATAGGCGGCAAATGCTTCATTAAATTTATTGTGACTAAAACCGGTAATATTGAAAAAGCAGAAGTGATAAAAGGTGTAAATGATTGCAAGGCTTGTGATGATGAAGCTTTACGCGTTGTAAAAGCTATGCCAAAGTGGACACCGGGAAAATTAAAAGGAAAAGAAGTGAGCACTTATTTTAATTTGCCAATATCCTTTCATTTGTAGATCAAACTTGAACTCTTTAATTACTAAAATAAAAAAGTCCCGCTTATGGCGGGACTTTTTTGTATTACTTTAAGATAAGTTTTTGATCATTGCGTAAAGGATACGCGAAAGCTCATCTGCTTTGAGGGATAGGGTTTTAAATTCTTCTTCACTAATTATTTTTTGATCTGATAAAATATCCAATATAGCAACGCATTCGAACACAGATCCTCTTGATGTAATAAAATAATTTCTTCTATCTGGTTTTGAAAATTTCCCGGAGCCTTCTGCAATATTTAAAACGATGCTAAAGGAAGCTCTCCCTAACTGATCCTTTACATAACTATCTAATTTATTTGTTAAAATGATGCTTTTGCAATCTAAATGAAAGGCTTTTGCTTTTTTGTAAACCTCTAGATTTTGGAAATCAAACATGTGTTATCAGGATGAGAAACAGAATGAGAATGAAGAAAAATCAGAAGAGAAACCTCGCTCTCGCTTTGTTTCTCTTTCTGATTTTGTACGGATGAAGGGACTCGAACCCCCACGTCGTGAGACACCAGATCCTAAGTCTGGCGCGGCTACCAATTACGCCACATCCGCAAAAGAACATTAGTCGATTGTGTTTGACTAATTTGGGCTACAAATTTAATATTTTTTCCCTAATGTTGGATAATTAATTTTTTGCTTGTTTTTGTGCCTTTACAGTTAATTTCCATTAAATATACCCCATTGCTTAGTTCGGGCAACGAAAGCTCGTATAAAGCCTTGTTTGGGGTGAAATTGCCGGTATAAATTTCTCTTCCCGAAACATCACTGATCTTAACATCAACCTTCTCGCCCAACATGAATTGATCTACCCCAACAAAAACACGATCTGTTGCCGGGTTTGGAAATAAGGTAAACGACGTTAACTGCTTGTTTTCAATTAAACCAATTACCTCACCATTGCTTGTTAGTTTTTCTTTCACCACATTTAAAACGGTTCTCTTTTTTTGATCGGTGCTGCCTTCGCCTACAACACCAACAATGTAAATGTTATCGGCAATGTATTTATGCGCACCGTTCAATGGTGTTGGTAAAGTATATGTATGTGTTACGGTAAAAGATTGGCCGGCACTAACAGCAACATTAAAAGGAATTATTCCCGCATCGCCATAGCCTGTGCCAAAGGCCATAATGGCGGTGTGATAATGACGGTATTGCCACGCATTTAAAACATAATTATTGGCCACCGGCGCAAAATATCCTTTTAAATAGTAGGGCGACCAAGGCACACTGTAATAATCATTCAATTGATTGTAACCGTTCACGCTTGTATCGGCAGGATTACCGTAAACATTGTTCTCTGTTAAATACGCTCCAATTCGGTAATCGCCTTTCACATCGGCCATCATATCCACCTTTAATGTAAACGACAATTGATTGTTCATGCTATTATACGATTTGCTTACAATACTAATACTTGCCGGCGATACGGCATTTGCGCGAGCCGCGATCTTTGTGTTATAAAAACCTTTGGATAAAACTACTTCTTCCTGATCGGGAAAATAATAACGATCGATCATGCCGGTTGAATAGCTTTTTTTATAGTCAGATACAAAACCAACTAACGAAGCTGCTTTTAACGAATCTTCATCATGTATGTTAACCACTGCAACTGAAGCATTGCTTGCCACAAGCGAACGCTCTTGGGCGTCAGGCGAATCGCCATTATTAGCACTAACAAACTGCTCAAACAATGTTACACGCGGTATGTTCGTGTTTTGAAAACTCACATAACAAACAGCGGTGTCGTTACTTTGTACCTGATCGGCAAGGCCATTGATATTGGTTACCCAGGCTTTGATCTTATAATACCCTGGTGATGTTGCTGTATAAGGCATTGCAAACGCAACACGATTTACAGATTGATTTCCCATACCAATTGTACTATAAAACGATTGTGATTGAATGCTACCGTTGTTTACTTGATAATTTAAAACAATAGTTGTTACAGGTGCCGCGCCTAAATTTGTAAAAGTAACTTTAACGGTGTCTTGCACATTTACAAGATTGTACTTTGATGCCTCTGCGATATTTACAGCCACATCGCGCACGCTGCTCAGCTTCTCCACTTCAATATCATCGATCCACAACTGAAAACGATCTTTTGAATTGTTGCGAAAAGCAAAACGAATGGTTTGCCCCACATAAGCATCTAAATTTACGGAACGATAGGTCCATGTTCTATTCTCGCCACCACCCGATGTGTTGTTATCCGCCAATAGAAACACGCGGTTTCCTATTACGAAATCATTTTTCGTTGGGGTTCCTGTTACGGTTGTTGTATAAACCTCATAGCCGTCGCGATAATTAACATCAGCGCTTTTTGCTTTCCACCTTAAAACGGTGTTCGCGTTGGAAATTGTAATTGGCGGTGTAACCAAATATCTGTCAACATTAATGGTATTCGTATCTAACCAGCTGGTTGAAACAGCAAAGGTGTCTGTTCCGTTTTTAGTGATAACCCACCCTGCGGTTTTTAACGACGCATTATTGAACGGCGTGTTTGGGTTTAACGATGTGCCAATATTGTTGTAACGCCCATCGTTTAGTACCGTAAACGCAGAAGGAGCAGATGTGTATGTGCCACTGCCGTTACTCACAGTATAGGTACTTAATGTTAAGCCCGAAAACTTTTCAGAAAAAACAATTTGAGAAAATACAGGCAATTGCAAAACAAGTGCCATTAACAAGAACAGTTTTTTCATGTGTTTATTTTTTACTTTCTGCTGCTTTAGCATCTGCCTTGGCTTTCGCCTCTTCCATCATTTTCTGGCATCTTGCATCGCCATCTTCTTTCATCTTCTGACACTTCTCATCCACTTTTTTCTTCGCAACTTCTGCTGCTTTTTTAGCAGCAATTTTTTGGATAGGATTACTTGCCTCTTCTACTGCCTTGTCTGCAGCGGCATACCCTTCTTGTTTTTGCTTTTCAATATTGGCTGCAGTTTCAGCATTCATTTGATCGCATTTTGCTTTTGCGTCGGCTAAGATCTTTGCGGCTTCCTCAGCTGCTTTATCTATTGCGGTATTCAAGGCTTGCGTAGTTACAGTTGATACAGCACTTTTTGTGTCTTCTTTTAATCCGGTTTTTACGGTTGGGTTGGTAACGGTACCGCCAAATAAGGCTGTTACTTTTATTTTATCACCTACCGCTAAATTTGTTCCTGCTGCATTGTTAGCCTGACTCAACATGCTGTTTAAAGCGTTGTTAGCAGCGCCACCGAACATGCTCTTTGGAATATCCATTTTCCATTTGTAATCAATTGTTTGATCAATACCTGTGCTTCCGCTGATGTTGGTGTTAATACCGCTGATCTTAGTGTCAAATGGCTCCAAAATCACGCGGCCATTTTCCATTCTATAGTTTACCAATAAATTGGTAACATCCATACTTTTTAACTGCTCAATTTTTAAAGCTTCGCCTAACTTCGCAAACGGAGGGAAACCTCCAACAACTACTTTATTTGTTTTTAAAACACCATGTGCTTTAACGGTGTTTAAGTCCGGCTCCATTTTATCGTTCAATGCTACATTAAAGTTCTCAAGTGTAGCGCTGAACATACCTTTGGCATACTGACCAATAGGTGCCATTTTTTGTACGGTATTAAATGTTTTAAATGTGTTTTGAATATCAAAATTCTCAACCTTTAAATTTAAACCGGTTGTTGGTTTTTTAGGATTGGTTGTTTCATAAAAACCATTTATAACCAAGCTTCCGCCCAAGGTGTTCATTTTTAAATTGGTCATTTCGGCTTTTTGATTGCGCACAACAATGTTACCAACCAAATTATCAATTACCATGTTATCAAATAACACTTTATCAATTTTTGAATCTAACACAAAATCAATATTACCCGGCACTTCTGCCACGCCTGAATCGGTTGAAGTAGGCGCTGCGCTTGGCGTAGCCGCTGCTGTTTCGGTTGTTTCAGGTCCCATTAATTCGTTCAGGTCCATTAATTTTGATGTGATCGCAAAACTTCCTTTTAATGCTTCATCTTTGAACATGTAATGCATGAAGTTATCAATACGACCTTTTGCTTGTACATCACTCTTACCTAATTTAGCATCAAAGTTTGGTAGATCAACATACTCGTTCGTGAATTTTAAGATCATTGAATTCAACAACACCTCATAAGACAATGTTGATGTTTTATAATTCATTTTCTCGATCTCTAAAGAACCTTCTGCTTTAAAATTATCAAAGTCTTTTTTATCAAGCGCACTCATTCTTCCTGCAACTTTAATGTCTGATTTTATAGTGCCATTCAGATCATCACCTTTTTCAAGTGGTACAAACTCTTTTACACTTGCTAAATTTATTATTCCTTTTAAGCCCGCTTTAATGTTAGGATCAGAGATAGGTGTAGTAACATGTGCGCTCAGATCAACCGGGTTGCCCGCCATTTCTACGTGGAACTGATGCATATCTATTACCGTTGCATCTAAAACACCTGTTGGGTTTGTAACATGCAGGTCGATATTAATATTGTTAACCGATTTTGGTAACGATGGGTATTTGAACATCGCGTCTTTAACCGTTAAGTTAACAGCAAAGGCCGGCATGCTGGATGCGTTGTAAACGCCTTTTGCGAAGCCATCTAAAGCTAATTTACCCGCAGTTTTAACGCTTGCAAATTCTTTTGAGTAAACAGCAGGCACTAATGATAAGATCGATTTAAATTCAGTTTGTTTTGCTTTGAATTTAAGGTCCATTGTAATGTTTGTATCAGGCATTTCAACAAAACCATCAAAGCCTAATGAAAGATCGTTCAAGCTGAATTCGTTTTCTTTAAACGTGAATTTCATCTTTGGCATATCCATATCCAGATCGGCCTTTAACTTCACATTAGCTTCCGTTAAATAGTTAACGCCACCCATGGCATAGGTGGTTTTTGCAATGTTCAATACGTTTGAAAGCACAAAATTATCTTGTGTAAAATCGCCCGCCAGGTCGTAGTTAAAATCATCTAACTTCGCATACATGTTGCCTTGCTGATCATCATAAACAATGTAAGCGTTCTTAATTTTAAACTCTTTTAATTTCAACGCGAACTTTGTTGGCTCAGTGCTTTCTGGTGTTGCAGCCGTGCTATCGGTGCTTGGTTTTGCAATATCCCAATTGGCTTTACCATCTTTTAAAACCTTTCCTAAAATGCGTGCTTTATCAATTACAATGGAGTTAATGCCATAAGGTCCGCCACTGATAACGCTTTTTAAATTGATATCGGTGCTTAATTCAGAAATATAAGCTAGGGTATCATCTTTAAACTCTTCAACACCAACCACACTTACGTTGTTGATCTTAAAACGAAAATCGGGGAATGATGAAATAAGTGTGAGATCAAATTCTCCAAAATCAACCTTTGCATTAAGATTAGCATTTGCTTGTTCTTTAACAATGGCCACAATTTTGTCTTTAAATAAAAACGGTGCAGCAATAATTAAAATGATCAACACTAAAAATGAAATTCCGGTCCATTTAAAAATGCGACGGATCAACGATTTTTTTGGTTTTCCTTCAGCCATATGATTTTTGAATTTGAGTTTCAAAGATATAAAGAAAGTGCAGACAAAAATTGATTTAAGGAAATTTAAGAACTAATTAATCCTTATAGGTTCGGTTTTAATGAAAAACGACCAACTTATTGCAAAAAGACTGTTTGTGTCCTAATAACTGAATTAAATAAACTCCATTTTTCAAATCTTGAAGATCAATTTTTATTATTTCATTTAACAGCCCTTCTTTTATTAAACTCCCCTTAAGGTCCGTTATCCTTATTTTATATTCTTCCTTAATTGTTGTACTAATTAAAACATACTGCGAAGTTGGATTGGGATATATAATAAAAGAATGATCGGTCTTTTGGTTATCTTTAACAGCAACATCATTAATAACATTTATGGTAACGCCTCCAGTTGACAGCAATGACAAATTCGCGTCTTTATTAATATAATTCGCGTTTATTAAATTCATATTAAGAATTGAATTATTTAGTACACTATTTTTTGGTTTGAAGTATAGCGTTGCTATTCGGCCGTTTCCATTTACATTAACACCATCAGTTCTCACAGAAGCGCCATAAATTCGTTGGTTATTCCGTATTTCTTTACTTAAATTAATGTTTGTATTTGCCGCATTTATGAATGAGTTTACATATGAAATATAAATATTATTTATACTAATAAATGAAGTATCAAATTGTATTTCAAAGGATGTTCCGTAAATATTATTTATAGAGTTTGAATTATCTCCTAAATAAATTCCCGCTGTATTCCAGTTGTTTGCAAACGCGTTTGCCTGATCTGGAACAATTATTATTTGTGGCGAAGAATTGTTGATGTTTGGTTTTAAAGTGTGTGTTTGAAAAAAATTATTATAAATTGCAAGTGTATCATCAATCGAAATTGCGCCATCACCATTGCAATCAACATGTGCTTTGTTCTTACCTGTGCTAACGGTTCCTGTCCAAATAGGTGAGTCTTGCGGTGAAAAAATGTTACTTGTAAAAGTTCGTGCCGGACCACTGGAATTATAGTTTAATCCTAATTCAAAAATATCTTGTGCGTTTACACTTCCATCGCTGTTTGCGTCACCAGGCCATACTGTAGCGCAGGAGGTATTAACCTGTACGCCTATTGTTGTAGTAACCATACACATGTTTGCATCAGTAGATTGAAGACTAATCACGGTGTTTGATGTTGGAAATATATTTAATAATGGACTATTTGAACTATTACTCCAGGTATAGGTATTAGCGCCAGAAGCAGTAAATGAAATACTGCTACCGTTACAAATAGTGTTTGAAGAAACAATTACGTTAATGGGTAAAGGAGACAATGAGGAGGACGAAACCTTTAAGTTGTAATAAGAGATGCACAAATTTGATTGATCCATTACAGCATAATAAAAATTACCGCTTGGAACATTAAAAACCGGAGAATTGCTAAATGAACTTGTGCTAGAGGGTGTGCTTACGCCCAAATAGTAACCAACAGGCATGTTTATTAGGGGCGATGTCGTAACATTAATTGCCTGAAGTGATATTGTTGAACCTGCACAAGCCGTAAAATTGTTAGTCAAAAGGGAAAACACAGGGACGCCAATTGAAGCAGACACTTGTATTGTTTTCGTAGTAACACAGGTGTTAGTTCCTTTAACTTTAATAGAATATATTCCAGGATGCCCAGGGCTAACAATTGAAGATACCGGTCCAGAACCTGTTTCAACACTTGAAATTGGAATATTACCAGGCCCAAACCAATCTATTGTTAAACTTGATCCATAACAAGCCGCTGTGTATGTTGTTACTCCTCCAGAACAAGTAATGTTGGAAACAGTCGGTGTGACTATCACGGTTGGGCATTGGGACCAAACAAAGTTTACTAACAGTAACAATAAATAAATTAGTGCCTCTTTTTTTATTTTATAACACATTAGAATAAAAATTTCTCTATAATCAAAGATAGTTCTGTTTTTCTCAATTTATAATTAAAACATTCTACAATTAAAAAATTAATCTTTTAAAGCAAAAGCCCCCCGAAACACAACTAACGGAGGGCTTTTTTATTCACTAACTAACTAGAACAAAGTGCAGGTAAACATAAAATATTTAGAACCTATATATATTAAAATCAACCCAGGTACGCCTTCAAAAGTTTACTCCGACTGCCATGTTTCAGGCGACGCACGGCCTTTTCCTTTATTTGACGAACGCGCTCCCGAGTCAATTCGAATTTCTCTCCTATCTCTTCCAAAGTATGCGCATGAGAACCATTTAATCCAAAAAATAATTTAACCACATCGGCCTCACGGCCTGTTAACGTTGATAAGGCACGATCGATCTCTTGCTTTAAACTCTCGCTTAACAAGGCTCTATCGGGTTTTAATGCCGCATCATTCTCCATCAGGTCATACATGTTTCCGGCATCTTCACCAAAACTCAATGGCGCATCCATACTCATGTGGCGGTTACTGTTGCGCATAATGTCTTGTATGTCATCCGGCAACATATCCATCATCTCGCTTATCTCATCAAAGCTTGGCTCACGCTCCAGATCTTGCTCTAGCTTTGAAAATGTTTTATTTATTTTATTGATGGCACCAATTTTATTTAGGGGCAAACGCACAATGCGGCTTTGCTCGGCCAATGCCTGAAGGATACTCTGACGGATCCACCAAACAGCGTATGAAATAAATTTAAAACCACGTGTTTCATCAAAACGTTGAGCAGCCTTAATTAAACCTAGGTTACCTTCGTTTATCAAGTCGGGCAAGCTTAAGCCCTGGTTTTGGTATTGCTTACTAACCGATACCACAAAACGTAAATTAGCCTTTACCAACTTATCCAACGCACGCTGGTCGCCCTCCTTTATCTTCTTGGCTAAAACAACTTCCTCGTCGGCTGTGATCAGCTCAACACGGGCAATATCCTGCAAATACATATCCAACGAAGCGGTTTCGCGGTTGGTGATCTGTTTGGTTATCTTTAACTGTCTCATAGTGGTTCTTTTTAGTTAATACGCTATACAGTTGCTTACGTTTCAAGGGTTAGTACAAGTGGCCAAAACAATTGAGCAAACGTTTGCTATTATTGAGTAAGTGGTCAAAATTTACCTTCCCTTATTTACAAATACGATACCCAAGGTTAAAAGGTTGGGTGTTGAAAATTCATTTTTACGACTTTGTGAAAATATTACGACCTTAGTGATATGCTAAAGCACCTGTATATTAGTAATTATGCCTTGATTGATGAGCTGGACGTGGCTTTCCCGGGGCAATTAAGTATTATTACGGGTGAGACCGGGGCCGGAAAATCGATATTTTTAGAGGCGTTGGGATTGGCTTTGGGTAATAGGGCAGATGCGGGTTCGTTGCAAAACAAGACCAAAAAATGCGTTATTGAGGCCCAATTCAATATCAAAAACTACGCGCTTAACGATTTCTTTACATCCAATGAATTGGATTACGATAATGAGGTAATTTTAAGAAGAGAGATAAATGCCGAAGGAAAATCGCGCTCATTCATAAATGATACGCCGGTTAATTTATCGGTAGTAAAACAATTGGCCGATCAGTTGATCGATATCCATTCGCAACACCAAACACTTTTATTGAATCAAACACGCTTTCAGTTGCAATTGATAGATTCGTTTGCAGGAACAAGTAGCGAATTTGAGCATTTCAAAAAAGAATATGCTAAACTGCTCCATTCGCAAAAACAGCTGGAAGAGTTGATAGATAAGGAAAAGCAGGCTAAGAAGGATCTGGATTACTATCAGTTTTTATTCAACGAATTAAATG
>JBIKKW010000187.1:0-4296 GCA_044360115.1 Bacteroidia bacterium | reverse complement strand
GATAAAAAAACCGACGATTATTGGACAAGTATCAGAAAGGACAGCTTAAACAATAAAGAAAAAAACACCTATCAGGTGGTAGATAGTATTGGAAAGGCTGAAAAGTTTGAAGCTAAAATGAAGTTGTTAAAGATCCTGTCAACTGGACAAATTCCAATAGGTAAAGTTAGTTTGGATGTAAGAAAATTAATTAAAGCAAATGATTACGAAGGTATTCGATTAGGAGGCGGCCTTATTACGAATGATGCACTTACAAAATGGGCAAGTATTGGCGGTTACGCCGGTTACGGTTTTGGCGATAAAGCCTGGAAATATGGCGGTTTTGCTCAAATAAACATGAACGAAAGCAAAACCACAAATTTAAAAGTAGAAATGGGTCGCGATCTTTCGGAAACCGCCAACACAACTTTTCTTGGCGAAAACGCATCGTTGCTTTCAACGCAAAACATCCGAAACTATTTGGTAGGTATGATGGATAAAACATCTTACGGAAAAATATCCTTTAACACGCCTATTAATCATTTTATACAAAGCAGCTTTTATGCTCAGGTCATTCAACGCCAATCACGATCGGGTTATGGTAATCCGGAAAATTTATACAATGATGAGATCTACAACTTCACAACCAATGAGGCTGGCGTGCAGCTAAGAATATGGCCGTTTGAAAAGTTCACAGAATCATTTTTAGGTTTAATTTCACTTGGCAGTAAATGGCCTTGTTTATATATTAATTATTCAAAAACATTACCGGTAACCATTCAGGATTATACCAATACATTTGATTTTCAAAAAATTGATATACGCATCAATCACCGTATCCCTTTCAAAATAAGAGGTTATTTAAATTACCAGATACAAGCCGGAAAAGTTTTTGGTGATGTGCCTTATAGTTTTCAGTTCAACAACAATGGCAGCCGAATAAATAAATATTACATCAGTGCCGAAAATTCATTTGAAACCATGTACTTCAACGAATTCATAAGCAGTGAGTATGCAGCTTTGTTCACCACATTTAATACGGGCAAATTCTTTAAATACAATAAGTATTCTAATCCTGAATTTGAGTTTGTACACAATGTTGGTTATGGAAAATTAAATAATGCCGAACATTTGACCTTTATTAAACTTGATGATATCAGTAAATTATATACAGAAGCGGGATTGAGAATAAAGAACTTATATAAAAATGGCATTAGTACTTTTGGTGTTGGAGCGTTTTACCGCTATGGCAATTACAGTTTATCCGAATTTAAATACAACTTCGCTTTTAAATTTGTACTCGGGTTTGATGTGAATTAAAAATGTTGTTTTCAGAATCATACTTTACCATTCCCCAGGCAGCTGAAGGTTTATTTAAGGATAAAGGCAGCAAATTCATTGGATACGCATATCCTGTAAATTCTGAAGAAGAGATAAAATTGCATTTAGCCAAATTAAAAAAAGAACATGTTGGCGCGCGTCATTTTTGTTATGCCTGGCGACTTGGTCCGGATAAACAAGCGTGGCGGGCAAATGATGATGGTGAACCAAATAACAGCGCTGGCAAACCGATCTTATCACAAATTCAAAGTAAAGACCTTACCGATGTTTTAATTGTAGTGGTGCGTTACTTTGGTGGCACTTTGTTAGGTGTAAGCGGTTTAATAAATGCTTATAAAAGTGCGGCAGCAGATGCGCTAAATAATTCTAACATCATTGAAAAATTCATCCGTTATCAATATAAGCTTATATTTGACGTAAATGATGTGAATGCAGTGATGAAACTTTGTAAAGATCTTCAGGCTGAAATTATAAGTCAGGATTACACAGATAAATTCACCATGATCTTTGAAATTAAAAAATCATTGGTTGATCAATTAGAAGAAAAGATCAAACAGATTTACAATTCGCAATTAACGTATTTAAAAACAATTTAAAATGAAACAGGAAATAGATTCACAACTGATCAAAACCATGAGCGGCATACATGCACCAAGCGGGAATGAAGTTGCTATGAAAGAATTTTTATTGAATTACATTAAAAAATATTCAAAAAGCTGGGCACATCAACCAAAATTAATTCACGGAAAAGGTTTTCAGGATAACATCATATTGATCTTTGGAAAACCGCGCACTGCTATTTTTGCACATATGGATAGCATTGGATTTACGGTAAGATATGGTAAGCAATTGGTGAAGATCGGCGGCCCAGTAACAAAAACAGGTTTTGAATTGATTGGAACCGATTCGAAAGGAACGCAAACAGTAACGCTTCAGGTAAAAGAAAAAAACGGAATGCGAGAGATCTCTTACAAAGGGAAACGTGATTTTGACAGAGGAACAGAATTGGTGTTTAAGCAACATTGGAAAGAAGACAAGGATTTTATTCAGACATGCTACATGGATAACCGACTTGGTATTTACAACGCCTTAAAAGTTGCAGAAACTTTAAAAAATGGCGCCATTGTTTTTTGTTGTTATGAAGAGCATGGTGGTGGCAGTGTAAGTTACATTCAAAAATACCTGCAAGAAAAATACAAAATCGGTCAGGCTTTGATATCAGATATTTCGTGGATCAGCGACGGTGTATTTCCGGGTAAAGGTCCGGTTATATCGATGCGCGACAGTTTAATTCCTCGAAGAAGCTATGTGAATACAATTATTGATATTGCCGAAAAGAACAAACTCGCCTTTCAGTTAGAAGTTGAAGGAAGTGGCGGAAGTGATGCAAAAGAATTACAAATGGGCGAATATCCATGGGATTGGTGTTTTGTTGGTGCTGCCGAACAAAATGTTCACACACCAAATGAAAAAGTACACAAGAAAGATATTACTGGAATGATAGACTTGTATAAAGTACTCATGAAGGAACTTTAAAAATTGATACCAATAAAAAAGCCACTCAATGAGTGGCTTTTTTATTTTAATTGCAAAGCAATTATTTTCCTTTGTTAACTGAACCAGCTAACTCAGAACCAGCTTTGAATTTCACTACTTTTTTAGCAGCGATTTTGATCTCTTTACCAGTTTGTGGGTTACGACCAACACGAGCTGAACGCTTAGCTACTGAGAAAGAACCGAATCCTACTAATCCAATTCTGTCACCTTTTTTTAATGCTTTGTGGATAGCATCGATTGTTGAATCTAAAGCACGACCAGCGTCTGCTTTTGTTAACTTAGAACCTGCCGCGATTGCGTCAATTAATTCTGCTTTGTTCATTTTGTTTTTGTTTTAAGGGTTAAACAATTATTAATTCGAAAACAAATATATTGCATATTCCTTGCTTGTCAAGTGATACAGGTCAGAAAATGCTTATTTTGTTGATAAATGGGCGTTTTGTTAATAAATACGGGCTACAACTGTGTTATAACAAGGGTTTTGAACAAGCACATGTGTTTTTTTGTTCATATTGTTGCATTTGCGGGCACAGGTGGCTGCAATCTTAACGATAGCAACTATTTAAGAATAGTATCATTTGCAAATTTATAACCATTCAAAAATTCTTTTGTGGTCATTCGCTTTTTTCCTTGAAGCTGCAATTCCTTTACCAGCAAGGATCCCCCGTTACACGCGATCTTGAAAAATGATTTGTTATCGGTGTAAACCTTGCCGTACGGGCCTTCCAAAATTTCATTCGATCTTTCGGTTAAAAAAAGTTTTAATGAAAGTGTTTGTCCGTTTGCATCTGTTAACTCTGTATATGCTGCGGGGTAAGGACTCATCCCTCTTATTAAATTGCAGATCTCGTTCAATGATCTGTTCCAATCGATCTTACAGGTCTCTTTGAATATCTTAGGTGCATGCGTAGCCAGTGTATCATCCTGTTTAATGAATTTCAATTCTACCTGTCCGTTCGCACTATCTTCAATTGATTGCACAGTTCTCACGATCAGATCTGCTCCTACTTCCATCAATGCATCATGCAATTCGCCGGCAGTTGTGGTTTCTTTTATTTGTACTTTCTCCTGAAACAAAATATTTCCGGTATCAATTTCATGTGTGAGTTTAAATGTTGTTACACCACTCTCAGTATCACCGTTAATTACACTCCAGTTTATAGGCGCGGCTCCTCTGTATTTTGGTAATAAAGATGCGTGTAAATTATATGTACCGTGTGTTGGCATATTCCAAACGCTTTCCGGTAACATACGAAATGCAACCACAATTTGAAGATCTGCTTGCAGCGATCTTAATTCATTTAAAAATTGTTCGTCCTTTAAATTTGTTGGTTGCAAAACATGAAGGTTGTTATTTAATGCATATTCTTTTACGGCACTCATTTGTAATTTTTGTCCTCTTCCTGCCGGTTTATCGGG
>JBIKKW010000076.1:0-15179 GCA_044360115.1 Bacteroidia bacterium | reverse complement strand
TGGACAGTTGGAAGACGAGATCGCCAAAGGATCGTGGTTTGTGCATGAAACAGATGCCAATACTATTTTATCGGAGGGAACTGCTATGCTTTGGACCAGTGAATTAGAGAAACAAAAAAAATCGTATAAGTTATTTGGTGAGATAGGGTTTGATCCCTCGCAAAACTAACTCTTCTTTCGGAAAGATATTACCACCGGAACACCTGTAAAATCCCAAGTTTCACGCAATTTATTCTCAATAAATCGTTTGTACGAATCGGTGATGTATTGTGGCATGTTGCAATAGAAAAGGAACAATGCTTCGCCTTTTAATTGCGTTACATATTTTACTTTCACAAATTTTCCTTTTACCGGAGGAGGCGAATGTGTTTCAATTAACGGCAAGAAAAATTCGTTGAGTTTGCTGGTTGCAATATGACGTGTTTTATTCTCATAAACGGTCATAGCCGTTTCAATTACCTTAAGTAAACGTTGTTTTTCGTGAACCGATGTAAAAACAATTGGAATATCTTTGAATGGTGCTATGCGCTCACGCACTCTATCTTCGTACTCTTTCGCAGTTTTTGTTTCTTTTTCAATAAGGTCCCATTTATTCACCACAATAACCAAACCTTTTCTGTTCTTCTCCACCACACTTAAAATGCTTAGGTCTTGCGCCTCAATGCCATTCTCCGCATCCAGCATCAACACACACACATCACAGGTTTCAATGGCGTTAATGGTTCGCATCACGCTGTAAAATTCAAGATCTTCATGAACCTTAGCTTTTTTGCGCATTCCGGCGGTATCAACCAACCAAAAGTCGTAACCAAATTTCATGAAACGTGTGTGAATTGTATCGCGTGTTGTACCTGCAATAGGTGTTACAATATTTCTGTCTTCGCCCAACAAAGCATTTACAAACGATGATTTTCCAACATTAGGGCGGCCAACAATGGCGATCTTTGGGATATCCACATCATTTAACGCGCCTTCATCCTTTGGTAAATTAGATACAAGCGCATCTAACAGATCACCTGTTCCCGCACCTGACACAGCAGATACAGGATATACTTCGCCTAAACCAAACTGATAAAATTCAGAGGCATCGGCATTACGTTCAAAATTATCTGCCTTATTAGCGGCAACAATTACTTTTTTCTTGCTTTTACGAATAATATTGGCAACCTCTTTATCAAAAGGAGTTATGCCATCAGCCACATCCACCACAAATAAGATCAACGAACATTCTTCAATGGCAATTTTTACTTGTTTGGCAATTTCCGATTCAAAAATATCCTCGCTGCCCTTAATGTATCCACCGGTATCAACCAAGCTAAATTCAACACCACCCCATTCGGCCTTACCATAATGGCGGTCGCGCGTAACACCTGCAACCTCGTCAACAATGGCTTGTCGGGTTTCGGTTATACGGTTAAACAAAGTGCTTTTTCCTACGTTTGGTCTACCTACTATGGCTACTATATTTGGCATATGAGGCTGCAAATTTAACAAAATAACTTTAAAAGCCCGATATATTGCAAAAACAGGCTTTAGTTTGTATATTTGGTTGAATGACCAAGCCATTACACATACTTCTTTTGGTGTTAATTGTAAGCGCTTTTAATTTTTCGTTAGCGCAAGAAAGCAGGGTAATTACACCTCATAATAGTCCGAGTTTAAGATTCACAGAAAATAAGGGGCAATGGGATAAGAATGTTTTATTTAGTTCCCAGATGGATGGCGGGGCTATGTTCATTGAGCCTAACGGGATCAGTTATAATTTTTACGACAAAAAAAAGTTTCGCGAAACGCATTTAGCTGCGGTTAGAAAAGAGAAAGTGAAGCAATCAAAAATTGCAGGGCATGCCTTTAAGGTAACGTTTGAAGGATGTAATGAAAACCCGGTGATTGAGAAGTTGCAGCAAGGCACCGATTACGAGAATTTTTATATTGGTAAAGACAGATCAAAATGGAAAAGCGATGTTAGGAATTATCATCAAGTATGGTTGCGCGAACTTTATCCTAAAATAGATTATGAAATTTTTACAGCAATTAATGGCTTTAAATATAATTTTCATGTTAACCCGGGTGGCGATGTTTCCAAGATCAAATTAAAGTACAACGGCGTTGATCGTATACGTATAAAGGATAGTGCGTTGATCATAAAACTTGCCTTTAATGAGATCGTTGAACAAAAACCATACGCATACCAATTTATAAAAGGCAAGCTCAAAGTAATTCCGTGTGTTTATAAATTAAGCAACAATGTATTGAGTTTTGATTTTCCTGCTGGATACGATCGTAATTATGAGTTGGTTATTGATCCGATTTTGGTTTTTTCGGCACAAATTGGCGTAGTAGCAGATAATTTTGGAATGACGGCAACCTTTGATGCATCAGGAAATTTATATAGTGGTGGAATGGTTTTTAACGTTGGTTATGCCACAACGCCCGGTGCTTATGATGTGAGTTTTAATAACCCAGCCGGATATGGCCGCACAGATGTTTTTGTTACCAAATACAGTCCTAATGGCAATTCGTTGATCTACTCAACTTATTTAGGTGGATCGGGTACAGAGGTTGCTTCAAGTTTAATTGTGGATAATAGCAATAATCTTTGTTTGTACGGTGCAACAAGTTCGCCCGATTTTCCAATGCTTTCAAATTCGGCCTATTCAACTTTTAATGGTGGACCAACAATTGGATTTACAAGTAATGGATCAATTTTTTGTGGTGGAACCGATATTTATATCTCTAAATTAAGTGCAAATGGCCAGTCGTTAATTGCATCAACATACTATGGTGGTTCCGGTAACGATGGTGTAAATTATTTAACCAATACTTATAATGATTTTGTAGACCCATCTTTCAACCCATGTACTTCAAATTTTGCATCTACCGCCTATGATTCATTACAAACAAATTACGGCGATCAATTCAGAGGTGAAATACAAATTGATGCTTCAAACAATATTTACATAACAAGTTCAACACGCTCGTCTGATATCCCAATGGCAAGTGGTTTTGATAATACGTTGAATGGTGGGCAAGATGCTATTGTTGCTAAATTCAATTCTAATTTATCAGGTTTAATATTCAGTAATTTTATTGGCGGTAATCAAAATGATTGCGGAAATGGTTTGTACATTAATAAAAACAATGAGGTATTTGTAACCGGCGGAACATGCAGTAGCAATTTACAGGGCACAGCCGGCGGACATTTACCAACCTATCAAGGCGGCAAGTGCGATGGCTTTTTGTATAAAATAAATGCTGCGGGTAATGCAATAGTTAACGCCACCTATATTGGCACAAACGATTACGATGTATCGTTTTTTGTGACAGGAGATAAAAACGGTAAAATTTTTGTATACGGACAATCGTATGGCAATATGCCGGTGCAGGCAGCGCCAACGAGTACAAACGGAATTTATAGTAATGCCGGCAGACATCAGTTTGTAAGAGCTTACAGAAGTAATTTAAACAGCATTTATTTTTCAACGGTTATTGGAAGTAAAATGTCGGGTGTTGATATTTCTCCATCAGCATTTGCAGTAGATAACTGCAGTAATATCTATTTATCGGGTTGGGGCGGCGGTATCATAACAAATACAGTTGCAATGAATAATATGCCATTGTTGAATCCAATTGTTAACCCGGCAAATAATTATACTTTTTCTACAACAACAGGCTATGATTTTTATTTAATGGCATTAGATTCCAATGCCACGAATTTAGTTTTTGGATCTTATTTTGGCGGAAATTCAACAGAAGAACATGTTGATGGCGGTACATCACGCTTTGATCCTACAGGAAAGATCTATCAATCTGTTTGTGCGGGTTGCCAAGGTGCCGATGATTTTCCACTTTCGCCAAACGCATGGCCATGTCCTACTGCTACCAATAATTGCCCTAATCAAAACCCAAGTTCAAATTGCAATAATGGTGTGTTTAAGATCAACTTCGGTTTGAATATGGCTGTTTCTGCCATAAATACAAATACATTAAGTGGTTGCGCGCCGTTAACGGTTAATTTCACCAATGTATATACGCCAACGGTTGCAGGATCCTCTTACACCTGGAATTTTGGTAATGGCCAAACCAACACAACAGTTACAAACCCGGTATTTACCTATACCAATCCCGGAACCTATACTGTTTCATTGTCGATTTTTGATCCAAGCTCTTGTAATAAAAGAGATAGCGCTTTTACATACATTACCGTTTTACCAAAACCAACAGTGGCATTTACACCATCGTTTTCGCCATGTTCAAACACAGTGGCCATCATTAATAACACTTCCGGTACATTAAGCGCAAACCCATTTGTTTGGAACTGGGGAGATGCCACGCCAACACTTTCGGCAAACTCACCAACGCACACCTATGGATCAAACGGTGTGTATACAATTTCACTTTTGGTAACAGGTGCCAATGGCTGTACGAGCACTGCCTCACAAACCGTAAGCTTATTTAATTTCAATCCATCTGTGTCATCGGCCATTATGTGCGAAGGTGCCACGGCAACGCTCAATGCAATTGGTGGCACAAGCTATACATGGTCGCCTGCAACAGCCTTAAGTAATTCATTGATAGCAAATCCTGCTTCCAGTCCTTCTGTTACAACAGGCTATACGGTAACCGTACTCAACAACAGTACCGGTTTTCCTTGCACATCCACACTTACCACAACGGTTGTTGTAAATCCAAGGCCCGATGCCGGATTTAATTACACCATGAATCCGTGTGGAGGTGGCGTGAGTTTCTTTGATACATCGTTGGTGAATATAGCTTCCTGGAAATGGTATTTAGCGCCAAACATTACATCAACTGTACAAAACCCATATAACTTTTATTCAACAGGCGGCACCTATACCATTGCATTGGCCATTTCAAATGCGTTTGGATGTACCGATTCCATCACAAAAGTTATTACAGTGCAAACACCTCCGCCAATGTCGGTAAATAATGGATCCACAATTTGTAAAGGCAATCCGGCAAACCTTTTCGCAAGCGGCGGTAATTCTTATACCTGGACCCCCGCGACCGGTTTAAGTGCAACCAACATTGCAAATCCGGTATCTACAACAACTGCCAGTACAAATTATTCAGTGATCATTACCACATCAAACAATTGCAGTTTTATGCTTACAACTTTTGTGAATGTTTTCAATCTATCTAACGTTCCAATTGCGGCATTAGCGAGCCCTACCAGTGTGGTTAAAGGAAATTCATCAACCTTAACTTATACCGGCGATCCGGGTGCGGGCATTTCGTGGTTCCCAAGTGCCAGTGTAAACCCTAAAACAGGTTATTCGGTAACAGCCACGCCGGATAGACCAACTACTTACACCGTAATTGCACAAAACGGCGCTTGTAAAGAAACCTTATATGTTTTTGTAGATGTGTTTTTACCGGGATGTATTGAAGGCGATGCCTTTATTCCGAATACGTTTACGCCAAACGGCGATGGGCAAAATGATATACTTTATGTGCGCGGTTTAAAAGTTGATGAAGTGTATTTTGCAGTTTATAACCGTTGGGGTGAAATGGTTTTTGAAACAACCGATAAATCAAAAGGCTGGGATGGTATTTACAAAGGTCGTCCTGCTGATGTTGGTGTGTTTGGATGGTATCTCCGGGTGAAGTGTTATAACGGCGAAGAAACCTTTAAAAAAGGCAATGTTACCTTGATAAGGTAGGTTTAGGAATAAAAAACATCGCTCATTTCTTTAGATTATTTGATCCTTATTTTGTTTTTTATTGCAAGTAGACCCCCTTTTTATTTGCATTAATTGCAATTGTTTTATTTCGCTTAGGATTTTAAGCAATCAATTAAGATTTTTTTAAAAACGGAGGGGTGTTAATTATTTCTTGCACCATTATTAAGGTTGTTAAAGCATTAATCAATTTTTATCTCAAAGGTGCTCAATCTAATTTCGTTGTATCTAATATCACTGTTAATTGAACCAAAATATAAGTGTGTGATTTAGATAAAATAAAACCTAAATCTATGAGAAAATTAAAAAAATCAGTTTACAATATTCTTTATTTTGTATTGATGAACACTTCAATTTTTGTAACAATAAAAACAATTAAAGATGTTAGGCAATTATACAAATCAGAAGAGTTTACAAATTCTTTGTTTGGGAGTTTGTTAAATACAATATTTGGATTGTTGATCGTCATGTTATTTAATCCAGCATTGTGTAAAGGTCAGGATCTATTTGCTGGCGGAAACTCGAACATTAGTGGGGGCAATAGCTCGTTTTATTGGAGTGGAACCATTTTTTTAACCGCCATAAATGGTACAACAACCTATTTTAATATAAAAAAATTGCATAAGCACGATAAATACCGGAGCAATGCCATTTTTGGCGTGCTATCCGGAGGGGCGCAAACAGCGTTTGGAGTGATAAATATGAAGGCAAAAACAAATTACCAAGAGTTTGCCACTGGCATTAACCTAGGTGTTGGATTAACAACTTTGGTAACAAGTGTTATAAGGCTTGCAACAAAAAATCCGCCTAAAGAAAATAATCTGACTTTTAACATGATATATTTACCTTCTGAGGGTGCAAATGACCCAATACTAGGTGTTTGCCTGAGGAAACAATTGAGGTAAAGCTGGTTTTTAACGTTTTTTTAGTTTTTAAAAAACCCCTAATTCCAATCAAACCGCCTATTTACCACTTGTATAAAGTATGAATTTGTACTATTATTACTTGATAAATTAGCGGCACAGAAAATCATGCTCATGTTTACATATACTCGCTCTCTCAAGTTTATATTGGCCCTTGTTGGGTCTTTATTTATTCAACTTTCATTTGCACAAATGCCCGGCGGTGGAAATCAAAAGGATATGATGAAAATGATGAAGGACATCAAAGGTCGTGTTTACGGGAAGGTGATCGATTCAAAAACTAAAAAACCAGTTGAGTACGCATCGGTGGTTTTGTTATGGTACAACAAGGATAGTGCCATTGCAGGTGGTTTTACAGGAGAGAATGGCGAATTTAATTTAGAAGGCTTGCCTGCCATGGGCGGATTTCGTTTCAGAGTAACACAGGTAGGTTACAAAACCTATGAAACAAAAGTATACATTCAGGCACCGCAAAAATTAGAGCAGGATCTGGGAAATATCAAATTTGAGATCGATACCAAGTTATTGAATGAAGTGGAAGTAGTGGCCGAGAAAGCGACCTTTCAAATGACGGTTGATAGAAAAGTTTACAATGTTGAGAAAGATCTTTCGGTAAGAGGAGGTACGGGTATAGATGTTTTAAAGAATATTCCAACCATAACGGTAGATGGTGATGGTAATGCCACCTTGCGCGAAAAGGCGGTAATGATCTATATTGATGGAAAGCCTACAACCTTAACCATTGCGCAAATACCGGCAGATGCCATTGAACGTGTTGAGGTGATATCTAACCCAAGCGCAAAATTTGAAGCAGCCGCAACAGGAGGGATAATTAACGTGGTGTTAAAGAAAAGCAAGAAGCCCGGTTACAACGGTATGTTGATGGGTAACATTGGTACGCAAGACAGATATGGATTGACCGGAAACATCAATGTAAAAGAAAATCCGTTTAATTTTTCGTTGATGTATTCGTTGAACATGACCAATACCGGTCAAACTTTCGGTTACACTAAACGTACAAATTATACCGTTCCTGAATCTTCAGTTTTAGGAGATGAGCGTTATTACGAAACAAACAACAACACCTTATCAAAGAATAGATTTCAGTTTGCGAGAGCCGGTGTTGATTACAACATCAATAACCGTAACAACATTGGAATTTCTTACAACATTGTTAGCGGTTTAATGGGATACGATGATCATCAGGATTATCAAACAACTTATAAATCGGGTTTTGTTACCAACAAAGGGCACATGCACAACATTAATGGCGGTGGTTTTACCAATCATACCGGCCAGTTAACGTATCGTAAAACCTTTCCAACACCAAATAAGGAATTAACTATTGATCTAACCTATAACCAGGGTGGCGGACCAAGCTCCTTTACGTTTAATACGTATCCGGAAATGGTATTGAATTCAAGCACATTGAGTTTACCGCAACAAATATCTACCAACAAAGGCGAATCAAAAAATAATATGTATACCGGCCAAATTGATTTTGTGAATCCGATCAGTGAAACAAAAAAGATTGAAGCAGGTGGAAGATTTTTCTTAAAGCAATCAACCTTTTTGAACGACATACAAATTATGAATTTGAATGGCGATATGGTTAAAGATACCACACAAAGTAATAATTATTCAATTGATGATATGATCAATGCCGCTTATTTCACTTACACAGGTAAAGGCATTTGGGATGTTGGTTATCAGGCGGGCTTACGCTTTGAGCAAACCCTATACAAAGGTACATTATTGGATAAGAATCTATCGTTCACTTACAACTACCCAAGCAATAAAGATAATTTATTGTTCGCTTTATTCCCTTCATTATACTTAACAAAACGTTTTGGTTCAAAGCATGAAGTGCAATTTAACTTAAGTCGTAAAATAGAGCGACCAAACTTCTTCCAATCAATGCCGTTCATTATGTTCAGAGATGTATATAATTACAGGATCGGTAACCCGGCTTTAAAACCAGAGATGATCAACATCAGCGAGATCAATTACAACAATGTGTTTAAAAAAGGTAATTGGTTATCGGCTGTTTATGCACGCTACCACCAGCAACCTATCTCCAATTATCTATATCAATCGCCAAGTAACCCAAGTGTTACCGTTAATACATTTGCAAATGGTCGCGATCAATGGCGTTACGGTTTTGAGAACACAGCACGTATCAATTGGACAAAGAATTTCTCGACCACTGCAAATGTGGATGTGTTTTATGTGTATTTAAATAGTGGAATTATTGAAGGGCAACCTGAAACAGTTTCAAAAGGCTGGAGTTACAAAGGTAAAGTAGGTATTAATTACACATTACCTTGGC
The DNA here is from genome assembly GCA_044360115.1 of Bacteroidia bacterium. Classification (GTDB taxonomy): domain Bacteria; phylum Bacteroidota; class Bacteroidia; order B-17B0; family Aurantibacillaceae; genus Aurantibacillus. The sequence continues at coordinate 6,225 of JBIKKW010000076.1, read as the reverse complement.
AATTACAATTGCAGGTAAATGGAAATTACGAAGCACCTAAAGCAATATTAAATGGTGAGTCGCGCGAGAATTATTTCATGGATGTTTCATTGAACAAAATGATCAGCATGAAATGGATCTTTAACCTAACCTTAAGTGATGTGTTTAACACCAAACAGTTTGGTAATTATATCTCAACAGAAACATATTATCAGGAAATGAGCAGAAGAAGAGAAACACGCTTTTTACGTTTCACGATCACTTACTTATTTGGTAAGTTTGATACATCTATCTTCAAGCGTATGGGTAAAAAAGGAAGCGGTACAGGCGGACAAGATATGCAAGGCGGCGAGTTTTAATCAAAGCTTACGTTTTGGATTATCATTCACAAACGCTTTCCAGCTACCGTAACTTTTTTTAGCACCTGAACTTCCGGTTTTGTTTTGAAAGTAATGGCATACAGCTGCGCCTAAAGCATCTGTGGCATCTAAGTAATGTTTTTCCGTATCAATACCCAACATTTGTTTGAGCATGGCTGCCACTTGTTCTTTACTGGCGTTTCCATTACCGGTTATCGACATTTTAATTTTCTTTGGAGAGTATTCGGTAATAGGAATATTTTTACTTAATGCCGCTGCAATGGCAACGCCTTGAGCACGCCCCAGTTTCAACATACTCTGTACATTCTTTCCAAAAAATGGCGCTTCAATGGCTAATTCATCGGGCTTGTATTCTTCAATAATGGCAACAGTGCGTTCAAAAATTTTCTTCAAGCGTAAGGCATGATCTTCATACTTCTCGAGCTTAATAACACCAATGCTTAATGGTTTTATTTTATTGTCAATAATATGTATAAGTCCATAGCCCATTATAATTGTGCCGGGGTCAATACCTAATATTATCTTATCTTTAACCATTAATTGAAATGCAAGTTAGCAAATTTGCAGTAACCAATTGTACAATTGTATTTTGAAAAGTAAAAAGCTTATAGGTATCCTGCTTAAATCCATTATTGGTATCGGTAGTTTTGCCATTATTTACTGGCGGGTTAAAAGCGATTTTACGCCCGATAATATCCAAATACTCAAACAAGCATTGTTTAGTTTATCGAGTTTCATTCTCATTTTTGTGAGCTTTATTTTGTTTCCGGTCAATTGGGCAATTGAGAGTTACAAATGGAAACTGATCACCGCGCAAACACAAGAAATATCTTTTAAAACAGCTATGCGATCGGTTTACGCCGGCATATGTATTGGCAATTTAGCACCGGGAAGAGCAACAGAATTTTTAGCAAAGATCCATTTTTTTAAAGCGGAGAATAAATTAACGGTAACAGTACTTCATTTTGTGAATGGCATGTTTCAATTATCCATCACTATTTTTTTTGGTGTATTATCATTATTTATCCGGTCGGTAACCAGTCATGAGCCAAGCTCCATGCTTCATGTAGCTTCTATTTCATTATCCATTATTGTTATGTTGGTGTTCATTTTGATCTTGTTTAATATCAATAGGTTTGTTGGTTGGATGTATAAACGTTTTAACAGAGACAATTACGAAGAGCTAAAGCCTATTGTTTGGAGTAAAAAATTATTGATACAGTTATTCGGATTTTCGATCATCCGCTTTTGGGTGTTTACTTTACAGTTTGTGTTGTTGCTGTTCGTTTTTAAGTCGGAAGCCAACTACATGCATCTTTTCACAAGCATTTTTATTTATTTTTTGTTCACTACTATTATCCCCATGTTTAGTGTTATTGAAGCAGCCGTGAGAACTGCCATTGCTTTGATCGTATTTTCCGATCTTGGTATTTCAAATTCAGGATTGGCCATTGTTGCCATTTTACTTTGGCTGATAAACATTGTGTTGCCAAGTGTTGTAGGATATATGGTTTTACTAAAGGAAAATCTTAACTTTAGTTCATTCTCACTTAAAAAGCAAAATCAGTAATGATCTATTTGGGAGTTGTTTTTATTTATGCTGTTTTAGCCATGCTGATGGCTTACGGTTTTGAAAAGGCTCCTAACCTTATTACAAATGAAAATGCCAATGATCTGAAAATTTCTGTCGTTGTTATAGCACGCAATGAAGAAGAATATATTCAAGCATGTTTAAAAGGTATTATTCAGCAAAACTATCCAAAAGAATGCTATGAAATAATAGTTGTTGATGATCATAGTTCCGACAAAACGTTTACCATAGCAACCAATGTTTTATCCTTATCAGGCATTGATTTTAAGATCATTCAAAATACAGAGCATAAAGGCAAAAAACAAAGTTTAATAAAGGCTATAGATGCTGCCAAATATGGTTTTATAATTACACGCGATGCCGATACGTTCACACCATCAGCAAACTGGTTAAGCACTTTCTCATCTTTTTACCATCAAACAAAACAAGAGTTTGTTATTGCACCAATTGCCATTGAGCATCAAAAAAGTATTTTAAGTTCGTTGCAGGAAATTGAATCGGCTATAGTTTCGGTTTTTACCTTAGCTACAGACGAATTAAAAATACCCTTCCTATGCAGCGGCGCTAATTTAATGTTCAGTAAACGATTGTTTGAGCTTTGCAACAAGTATCAATCACATATCCATATCAGATCCGGTGACGATGTGTTTTTTTTAAATGAAGTAAAAAAGGCAGAGCCACATCAAATTGCTTATTTAAAAAACAAGGAAGCGATCGTTTATACCTATCCCGAAAAAACTTTTTTTGATCTTATTAAGCAAAAGATCAGGTGGTCGGGTAAGGTGTTCCAACTGAACGATACCTTTAATTGGATCAGCTCACTCGTTATTGCATTTGCTAACTTTGTGTTTGTTTTTGCTGTTTTAGATGCGTTTTTAGGGGTTTTTAATGCCAAATTGGCCCTATTTTTTGTGTTTTTGAAGTTGATAATTGATATTTTGTTAGTATTTTTAGCTTCACGTTTTGTTAAAGTGAAGAGTAATGTGTTGTTTATTGGCATGGTAGCCATTTTATATCCATTATACGCTTCAACAGTAGCTTTTTTAGCAACTTTAATTAAACCTAAATGGAAACTTAACTAAGTGTTTTTTAAAAAGAAAAATAACGAGTTCGAATCGGAGTCCTTATCAGCTGAGACCTGGAGAAGATTTAAAAAGCAAAAGCTTTCAATGCTTGGGTTATTTATTATTTTCTTTGCCTGCGTTATTTCCATTCTTGGGTATTTGATCACTCCCGATCCTACGCCATACGCTAACACACAAAAGCCCGAACTTCACACAAAACCTCCCGGTTTTACGGTGCAAATGATGTTGGTTAAAAAAAATCAGGAACCCGATCCTACAAATGTTTTTGAAAAAATGCTTTTTGGTAAACAGGAAGAGCATACAACTATTCCTATTTACGATTATGATTATTTTGATAACACCATTTTAATTGAGGAATACACCGGTGCTCGTCCGAATAACGGTATCAAAATGAAATACGACCTGGTAGATGTTATTTATGCACTAGATTCTAAGAAACCTTATTTGTATGATACAGCATCCAAAAAAGTGTCGTTCTATGAAATTGGAAACCCTAATAAAATTGAGAAAACGGTTGCTGAATTAAAAACGGAAGTAGAAAAGAACAACATTCAGATCAGAAAATATTATTTAGGAACAGATGTTATTGGTCGTGATCTTTTAAGCAGATTAATGATAGGAACCCGCATCAGCTTAACCGTTGGTTTGGTTTCGGTTATCATTTCGTTATTCATTGGCATATTTTTAGGCGCTATTGCCGGCTATTACCGCGGTACCACCGATACCGTTATCATGTGGTTGATTAACGTGGTGTGGAGTATCCCAACCTTGCTTTTGGTTATTGCCATTACTTTAGTGTTAGGTAAGGGAATTATGCAGGTATTTATTGCAGTAGGTTTAACCATGTGGGTTGAGGTTGCGCGTGTTGTACGCGGACAAATATTAAGTATACGCGAAAAGGAATTTGTTGATGCCGGCCGTGCTTTAGGATTTAAGAATATGCGCATCATTACACGTCACGTTCTGTCTAATGTAATGGGCCCTGTTGTGGTAATGGCAGCCAGTAATTTTGCTTCAGCTATTTTAACGGAAGCAGGTTTAAGTTTCCTTGGTATTGGCGCTCAGCCTCCTGTTCCATCGTGGGGAGAAATGAGTAACGCGCATTACGGTTATTTACTTTTAGGAAAAGCGTATTTAGCAATTGTGCCGGGTATAGCAACTGCCATCTTAGTATTATCATTCATGTTAGTTGGTAATGGCTTACGCGATGCTTTGGATACGCGTAATTTAGATGATAAGCCAATCGCCGCAGCTTAAGACTGTTTCTTGTATACTTTCTTTATAAACTCGCTGGCAAAAACAAAATCGTACAACTCGTTATTCTTAGTGTTCAGTATCTCATCTTTGGTGCCTGTCCACCAGTTCTTGCCTTTATAAATAAACATTAAATTCTCGCCGATCTCCATCACACTATTCATATCGTGGGTAATGATCACGGTGGTCATGTTAAGATCGCGTGTGATCTCACTGATAAGTTCATCAATAACAATGGATGTTTTAGGATCAAGGCCGGAGTTAGGCTCATCGCAAAATAAATAATTTGGATTGTTAGAAATAGCTCTTGCCAATGCCGCTCTTTTTTTCATACCACCACTTAACTCCGAAGGAAAGAGTTTGTTTTTACCTACAAGCCTTACTTTTTCCAAACAAAAATTTACGCGATCTATTTTTTCGGCCTCAGTTAATTCGGTGAACATATCCAACGGGAATCGTACATTTTGCTCAAGGTTCATCGAATCAAACAATGCACCACCCTGAAACAACATGCCTATTTCTTTTCTTACAACTTGCTTTTCCTTTTCGCTGAGTGCTGTAAAATCACGGCCATCATACACCACAGAGCCACTATTAGGCTGGTGTAAGCCAACCATGATCTTTAGCAATGTAGTTTTTCCTGAACCACTTTCGCCAATTACCAAATTGGTTTTGCCGGTTTGAAATGTGAAGGAAACATCCTCAACCACCGTTCTGTCGCCAAAACTTTTTGTTATGTTCTTTAGTTCGATCATACCAACATTACCTGTGTGATCACTAAATTGGTGATGAGAATAAGAATACTGTTATACACAACCGACTTTGTGCTGGCTTGGCCAACCTCAAGAGCACCACCTGATGTGTAGTAGCCATGATAAGCAGAAACCGATGTGATGATAAAGGCGAAGATAACCGTTTTAGTAAGTGAGTAGTACACATTAAACGGAATGAAAAAAGATTGAATACCAAAAATGTATTCGTATGATGAACAAGCGCCGGTGCTTACACCCATGATGTATCCGCCTAAAATTCCAAGGAACATACTGATGATGATCAAGAATGGATTGATGAACATGGCACCTAATATTTTTGGAAGAATTAAATAACTTGCTGAGTTGATGCCCATGATCTCCAATGCGTCTATTTGTTCACTGATACGCATGGTGCCAATTTCGGAAGCAATATTTGATCCAACTTTTCCGGCCAAGATCAAACTTATGATGGTTGGTGAAAACTCTAACACAATAGATTCGCGTGTACCCAAACCAATGGCGTATAAGGGTATGAACGGACTGGTAAAATTATAAGCAGATTGAATGGTAATAACGCCGCCCATAAAAACAGAAATAATAGCTATTAAACCAAGAGAGCCGGTTCCAAGGCTATTGATCTCATAGATCGTTTGTCTTAAGTAAATAGAAAGTTTTTCAGGCTTACTGAAAACCCTAACCATTAACAAAAAGTAACGACCCAAATGAAAAATAGGCTTCATATCAAAATATAAAAATACTAATAATAACGTATATTTGTTATATAATTTATGCGTAGGAAACTTGTATTACTTATAGGAATGGCCATTTTAACAAGCACTTTCGCGGGTTGTTCTACTTTCAAAAAGAATAAGTGTGATTCTTGTCCGGGTTTTGGCAGAAACAAACATTAAACATCTATTATTCGCTTAACATTACCTCCTGTTCCGTTTCTTAATTATTTGTGTAAATTTGATAGAAAGGATGAGTACAAAACGTTTCATAGTACTTTTATTGTTAACGGTGTTTTTTGCCACAACGTTAGAAAGTTGTTTTTTAAAAAAGAACAAGTGTGATGGTTGTCCGGCCATTATGAAGTACAAGAAAAAGAAACGTGTACGTAAATCGTCGAAGGGTTCTATTTAGCGGAACTTAAAAATAAAAAGATCTTATTGTAAAGAAAGAAA
>JBIKKW010000186.1:0-4312 GCA_044360115.1 Bacteroidia bacterium | reverse complement strand
CCGGGTCTGATATTCTTATCATTAAAATACACATTGTAAAAAACGATCTTCCCTTTTATTTTGGCCTCACCCAATTTTTCAAGTTCATCAAATGAATTAACAGAGATCACATTTGCCGTTAAACCCGATACCGGTGTAGCAACACTGCTTCCTAAAGTAGTTATGGCCAGATCTTTTTTAAGCTTTAATTTGGCCGATTGCATGTTACACTTTTCAACTTTGCCTCTCACCCAATGCGGCACCATACACGCTTGTAAATAAACCGTATCGGCTCCCGCTTCGTACAATGCTTTCTTAGCCCAGTAAACAGCTTTTTCTGCATTTTCGCTGCCACTCAAACGCCCACCAATTTTTTTGGTCAAGAATTCCAGATTTGAATATGATTTACTTTCCGTTAAATAGAAATCGTAAATTTTACGAAGCATTAACGAATCGTTATTTTGTGAATTTACATTACAAACAAGGGTAATAAATAGTAGGGTGAAAAATTGATTTCTTAATTTCATTATATTGAGTTTAATCATTTTAAGATCATATTTTTAATTAATTCGTAACCACAAAAGGTATTTATCTTTTTTATCAATTGATCTTTGCTATACAACACCTCGTTCTTCACTACCGATGAATCCAATTGCAAATACATATTCTTTTGCTCATCAAAACTGATGGATATGGTATGGTTGGCCACCATTTTTCCTGCAATCTCTTCCCAGCCATTTTTCACGGCAAAGCGGCTCATCTTCACATCCAGCTTTTCTTGCTTAAAAAGTTGCTCAATGGCATCACCTAATTTTATGAGATTATTCTTTTTCATGCTTTCGCTTCAACATTTTCCAAGCCAGGCACAGTTTGCATTTTGAAACAGTTTCTGCCGAAAACGTTATTTAAAGATACCAATGTTTGTTGCTTTTGCAAAAACAAAAATAAGCCTGCCCTGAGCGCAGCCGAAGGGTCGGCCCACATTTTACAAAAGCTATTACCTCGTCTGCGCATATTGTGCACCAGTTATTTATTTTAGTTCAAGAAATGCAGTGTCTGTGCTTGATAAAAAATCAAATATGAGCTCTTTGTCCGCAATTAATTTTTCTGAAATTTTTTCAGTTGTTGAATTACCAATACGCAACAATATTATTTTAGGTGGGAAACCTTTTAAAGTTGATAGGTCAATAAAATCAAAGTCGAATGTTACTATGCAGTAGTTATTAACTTTTGCATATTGCCAAATGTCGATGTCTGAATAAGATTCGAGTCCTAGATCCGATAAATGTTTAGAGCCAGGAAAAATGTCTTGTGTTTTTTTGGCAACTTTAAAAGAAATGTTCTGGTCGAACAATAATGTCATGATGCAATTTTGTATTTGTGCTCTCTGTCTGCAGCAAATGCTAAACAAGCACGGATTGCATTTTCATCAAGGTCTGGGAAATCAGATACAATTTGGTCAATTGTCATTCCATCAGCTAACCAACCAAGAACATCATACACCGAAATCCTTGTCTTTTTAACACACGGCTTACCGAAACGTATATTCGGATCAATTGAGATATAATCAATGTAATTCATTATTACGAATTTAGTCATTTTTTTGAAGTCATACAACAGTTGGTGGCAACTCCTCTACATTCGCATTACTTACCACAAATAATTTATGATCAACCGTATTATCGCCAAACAAATGCTGCATGCGCTCTAAATGCGTATCGGTAATAAATACTTGTCCAAATTCGTTGCCCTTCACTAATTCTATCAGTTTATTAAAACGGGTCTCATCCAATTTATCATACACATCATCCAACAACAACAAGGGCTTGGTGTGCTTACGCTCTTTGATGTATTGAAACTGCGCCAACTTCAAGGCCAGTAAATATGATTTTTGCTGACCTTGTGAGGCGAATTTTTTGAGCGATAAATTATTTATTTTAAAATCAAGATCATCTTTATGCGGACCAATAGTGGTATACTCCATCACCCGATCCTTTTGCAAACACGACATCAATGCCGCTTTAAAATCTCGTCCCTCTAACGAATTTTCATACACCAACAATACTTCTTCTTTATGATCGCTAATGATCTCATAAAAGTGATTGAACATGGTTATGAACGAATTCAAGAACTCCGCCCGTTTTTGTATAAGCGTGTTGCCGTAAATAACCAATTGCTCATCCCAAATATCCAGCAAAGTTGAATCTAAAGCATGTGATTTAGCAAATTGCTTTAAAAGGGAATTACGCTGTTTTACCGCACCGTTGTAGGATATCAAACTATCTAAATAAACCCGGTCGTACTGCGAAATAATGCTATCTATGAATTTACGACGCACTTCACTAACGCCCCAGATCAATTCGTTATCGTTAGGACTGATCATTACCAAAGGATACAAGCCAATGTGCTCACTCAGTTTCTGATATTCCTTCCCATTCTTCTTAAAAACCTTTTTTTGATTACGCTTTAAGCCACAATAAATGGCATCGGTCTCGCCATTTTTTTCAAAATGCCCCTGAATTAGGAAAAAACCTTCGCTGTTACGTATATTTTGGCTGTCGATGGCATTAAAATAGCTTTTGCATAGCGACATGTAATGGATAGCATCCAAAAGATTGGTTTTGCCCGACCCGTTATTTCCAACAAAGCAATTGATCTTTGATGAAAAGGTGCCCGCAAACTCTTGATAATTCTTGAAATTAACTAATGATAGATCTTTTAAATACATGCCGCTTTTAACAAAAATACGCTTAGTTTTTAAGCATGTAACAAGTGTTTAAAAAAATTGTGATTTTTAAGTAAAAAAGTCTATTTTTGCACCTTATTATTTTAACAAATGGCTGAAACTAAAGACGAATCTACTGTTGAGAATGTAGAATTGAACGATACAGTTGAAGAAACGATCGAGGAAGTTGAAGAAGAGCGTGCGATTGACCCCAATTTACAGGGCATCCAGTTATTCTATGAAAAGAACAAAAAGATGATCAACTATGTTGGTGGCGGTTTTATATTGATCGTTGCTGCAGTTGTATATTGGAAGATGTTCTATATGCCTGAAAAGGAAAAAGAAGCTGCTAATGAGATCATGTGGGCTCAAAAAGCATTTGATGTGGATAGCTTTAACTTAGCTGTTACCGGCGGAAGAATGGTTTACACAGCAGATGGCCAAAAGCAAATGATGGGCTTTGATGCTGTTAGTGAAGAGTATGGCATGACCAAAAATGGCAATTTAGCTAATTACTATGCAGGTATTTGTTACTTACGTATGGGCAAATTTGAGCAAGCCATTGAAAAATTGGAGAAATACAATTTAAGTGATGAATTAGTTGCTCCTATGGCTTATGGTGCTATTGGCGATGCTAATGCTGAATTAAATCGTTTGGATGAGGCTGTTAAGTTTTACTTAAAGGCTGCTGAAAAAAGCGCAAACAACTTCTCTACCCCTTACTTCTTAAAAAAGGCAGGATTTGTTTACGAGCAAAAAGCAAATTATACCGAAGCACTAAACGTTTATGAGCGTATTGAAAAAGAATACGGCAAAACAGAAATTGGCAAAGAGATCGACCGATCAATTGCCCGTGTAAGAGCTTTAGGTAATTTATAATACTAAAAAACTTAATTGGTTCGCCCCCTCAGTAATGTGGGGGCGAATTTTTTAAATACCATTATGTCAAGCGTCAATAAAAATTTATCGGAGTTCGAAGGAAGTAAAATTCCAAATGCAGCTGGTTACAAATTCGCCATTGTTTGGTCGGAATGGAATCATGAGATCACCCACGCTCTAAAAGAAGGTGCTTACCAATTCTTATTAAAGCACGGTGTAAAAAAGGAACACATCATCATTCGCACCGTACCCGGCAGTTACGAGTTAACCCTGGGCTCACAATATTGCATTGATAATACCGATGCCGATGCTGTTATTGCTTTAGGCTGTGTGATACAAGGCGAAACCCGCCATTTTGATTTTATTTGCAACGCGGTGGCCAATGGCATTACACAATTGAACATTAATTACGCTACGCCTGTGATATTTGGTGTTTTAACGCCCAATAACCAGCAACAAGCCATTGACCGTGCTGGCGGAAAGCATGGCAATAAAGGCGAAGAAGCCGCGGCAACAGCCATTAAAATGGTGGCATTGCGCGATTCGTTCACTAAACAATAATATAGCTTTACTAAACGTTAACTACTACATAAACTTTATTTTTTATCTTTGATATCATCACTAATTAATCAGTTATGACAAAAATTAAATTTGGAACCGACGGCTGGAGAGCCATTATAGCAAAAGACTTTACTGTTGAAAATGTAGCGCGCGTAACCGAAGCCGTTT
>JBIKKW010000185.1:0-4314 GCA_044360115.1 Bacteroidia bacterium | reverse complement strand
TCGCGATCGGTTAAAGCTTAAATAATCTCTCGTGCTTAATGCAGAGAAGATGGCCAAAAGAAAGATCAAAACCATAAAGCTTGGTTTATGAATTTTGTTACTCGTTTCATGTATTAAAATGAATAGCAAAGGAATGAAAGCGATGAAAATATAACGATCGAATAGGGCAGATGAATAACAATAGAACAGATAATACAATGCAAGAGAAATAAAGAACACCCATAAAAAATGTTCGCTCTTTGTTTTTTGTCGGATGGAAAGGATGAGGGTGATGATAAAACCAACGATCAAATACATCAATTGAAACGAACTTAAAAGTGTTATGACTCTGATCACACCAAATAAAATGGTGCTGCTATTCGTTGCGTGATGCGATCCTTCAATATATGAGTCGTATAAGGTATCCGGACCAAACCCGCAATCGTACAGGTAATTACCGATCGGGAAATTTTTGAAGCTAATTAATACAATACCAAATAGAGCAAGTGATAAAAGGCTTTTAAAATTATAGTAAGATGTTTTTATGTTTTGAAGCGAATGAACCATTGAGGCGATCAACAGGGGAGAAAGTATAAAACCCAAAATAGTAACATAATGCACCCAACGTTTGCTAACATTAAATAAGAGATCGATAAAAGAAACAGCGCCTCTGTAATTGCCATTTGAACTAAACACGAATGGATAAGCACTGGATGCATCATGTTGTTTTAACCACAATTCAAAAAGGAATAAAAGTCCGAATGGAATGAGTATAAATAGGCCCATTGATATTTTACTTGATCGGTTTTGCATAAACGCTGCCATTGCTATTCCCAATGCAAACACCAATGCTACTTGTCGCGTTAATACTGCCAAGCCCAAAAACAGTAAACTCCATAAAAGATGTAACCATTTGTTGCTTGCAGTGTATTTAAAATAAAAGTAAAGGCTTAAGATCAAAAACGCTATAAGCGGAATTTCGGTCATAAATGAATTAGAGAGCGAAATGTAAAACGGGCAAAACATCAACAGCAAACTTGCTAGGAGGGCTTTTGACCCATTTTTAAAAATAAATGTTGAACATAAATTATAAAAAACCAAAATGCCAATTAACGATAAAGTAAGTGTATAAAATCGCAATGCTGTGAATGTTGAACCAACTAATTTAGCAAACAAAAAGGCTGAGAACGTTTGCCCTACTTGAGTTGACGATGACCAAGAAACAAATCCCGGTTTGTGATCCAAAAAGTGTTGAAGTGTTTTTGCATACCACCAATCGTCATTCAATGGAAAATTGCCAATGGGATCAATGATACATTCTGTTAAACAGAACAAAATGATCAAAACAAAATGCCTGTTATACTTGTATAATGCTTTAAATAACATTTTATTTTGATAGTGGATTGTTACTCTAATATCCGCCAAAAAGCTAAATTTGCAAACTAATTATTTCAAAAGATGAATAATACACGATCAGCTCAATTGTTTGAAGAAGCCAAGAATTACTTTCCGGGTGGTGTTAACTCACCGGTGCGCGCATTCAGAAGCGTTGGCGGAACACCAGTTTTTATTGAAAAAGGTAAAGGCTCGCATATATGGGATGTAGATGGGAATGAATATATTGATTATTGCGGCAGTTGGGGACCATTGATCCTGGGCCATGCGAATGATAAAGTATTAAGCGCGGTTGCTAAAACCATGCAAAACGGCACCTCGTTTGGAGCGCCAACGCGTTTAGAAAATGAATTGGCTGAATTGATCATCTCTAACAATCGCTTTTTAGAAAAGATCCGTTTTGTGAGCAGTGGCACTGAAGCGGTGATGAGCGCTATTCGTTTGGCGCGTGGTTTTACAGGAAGAAATAAGATCTTAAAATTTGAAGGTTGTTACCATGGCCATAGCGATTCACTTTTAGTAAAGGCCGGATCGGGTTTGGTTACATTTGGTAATACGTCCTCTGCCGGTGTGCCCGAAAGTTTTGTGAACGAGACCATTGTTGTTTCGTTGAATAATAAACAAGCGGTTGAAGAAGCCTTTGCACAATTTCATAACCAAATTGCCTGTGTGATCATTGAGCCAATACCTGCTAACAATGGTTTGTTGTTGCAGGATAAAGCGTATTTACAATTCTTAAGAGAGATATGCACCAAGAACGGAACATTGTTGTTGTTTGATGAGGTGATCAGCGGATTTAGAGTTGGCTTTGAAGGAGCAGCAGGATATTATGATATTAAACCGGATATTGTTACTTACGGAAAAATTATTGGTGGCGGATTTCCGGTTGGTGCATACGGTGCAAGTAAAGAGATCATGAGCAGTATTAGTCCGGATGGCAATGTTTACCAGGCGGGCACTTTAAGCGGTAACCCGGTGGCCATGAGCGCCGGTATAGCACAATTGACCGAATGTTTAAAGACTGATTTTTATACACAGTTAGAAGCAAAAACAAAACAATTGGTGGCAGGTTTATCAGAAATTAAGAAAGATCATTTTAAAGTATTTACGGTTGGATCAATTTTTTGGTTGGCATTTACCGAGAAAGAAAAAATTCAGGCAGCAGAAGAAATTGATGGCGATAGCATGAAATATTTTAAAACCTTGTTCCATCATTTATTAAGCAAAGGTGTTTATCTTGGTCCGAGCGGTTACGAGGTTGGCTTTATTAACGAGGCACACACCGATGACGATATTCGCAGAACGATCTTATTATTTAAAGAAGCGATGAATTAAAGACATAAAAAAAGCCGGAGTATTTGCTCCGGCTTTTTTGTTTTATTGAATTTTACTTCACCGAAATAATAGTACTGCCTTCTTTTCCTAAAACAGTGGTTGGATTTTTACCATCCCATTTTTGAATTTTCATGTATTCAATGTACATGTTGCTTAGGGTTAACTGTTTTCTTCTGATGGCTTCTGCTTCACCCGATGCTTCAATTACCATTTGTGCCGAATCACCGCGTGCAATGGCGATCTTTCTGAATGCTTCGGCAACGGCTACTTGTTTTTGATTTTCGGCAACCTGTACTTCCTGTAAAGCTTTTGTTTTTGCTTCAATAGCGGATTGTAATGCAGGAGGCGGTGTAATGTTGGTACGCAGCTGACTAACTGTAAACCACTTTGAGATGCGTTTGTTACATTCGATGATAATGGACGATTCAAATAATTCGCGGTGATTAAAGATACTATCAACCGCCCATTTGTTGGCCACATCATTTACAGATCCTACGATAGCGGTTTTTAACCAACCTTGCTCCACTTCTTTAATTGGTAAACGTAAATTTTGAAACATATCACCAACAGTTGCCGATACCAAGGCGTAATTAAATGATGGTTTAATATCTGCACTAAAACCTCCTTTGGTAATTACGGTTTGCACATTGTAATCAATATGCTGTTGAAAGGTTGGGAACTCATATAATTTTTCGGTCCAGTCGTTAAACACTACCCATCCTGTTTTATAGGTGTAGTCAGATACGCCGCGCTCATCGCCGGTTAAATTTACTTTTAAACCAATATGACCTGCATCTACTCTTTCAAGGGTAAAGGGATTGATCACGCTTAATAAAATCCCTATGATCAAAATTAATAAGGGACGTAATATCCATTTGCCAAATTCTGATCGGATGTCAAAATTTTTGCGTGTTCTGAATAAAATGGCAATGGATACAGTTAAAAAAATTAAAAAGATGTATAATGAAATCATGGTTTATGGATTTAAAATTTTAATGATCTGTTTTACGAGGTAAACTATATATGCAACTGTACCAATGATCACCACAGCCGAAATGCCGTATTGTAAATACATATTCATGGGGCGGTTTACGCAAAATTCAAAATACAAACCTAATAATGCGATCACCAGTATGCTCAGTAATAGAAGCTTAATAAATGTGTTCATGGATCAGTTACGTTATACAACAAATTTATTCAAATAATTGAATTTACAAATTGTAAGTAATGAGCATTTATGAGAACTCACATGGCCAAGCAAAACCTCATTTTATTTTTCAACCCGCACATCATCTATCCAAAACTTACCGGCGCTTAAAACATTTACTTCTATCCGTAAACGTTTCATGTTCTTTGGCAGTGTATAGGTCAATTCAACTTTTTCCCAGTTAGCATGTGTTTCCGATGATTCAAAAACCGGACCATCCGATCGGTTCAATTCATCAACGCCCGAAATTTTAATGCTGAACCTGGCGCTAGTGTTTTTTATCCAACAACCAATTTTGTAGGTTTCGCCGGGTGTTAAGGTAATTTCTTGTGAAATGCCGGGCGAGAGGTTTCCGCCTTTGTTGCTGCACGTTCTTACATTAAAATATAAGGACTTAG
>JBIKKW010000184.1:0-4343 GCA_044360115.1 Bacteroidia bacterium | reverse complement strand
TGTGGTTAACAAACGCTCGCCAACCAACTCATGTTTATAATCGGCCTTTAATGTTTTTAATAATCGTGGCAATTCACGTGTTCCAAAATAAGCATCTACATCCGGTATCTCTTTTTCCAGATCACCTTTGTAGCGTTCACTTAAACAGCCGGTCACATAAACTTTCTCTACCGAACCATCTTTTTTTGCCTCCACATAACGTAAAATGGTATCAATACTTTCTTGCTTGGCATTATCTACAAATCCACAGGTATTAATGATCACAATGTTATGATCATCATTCTCACTCTCATGCTCAACATCAAATTTGTTTGCCTTCAGTTGGCCCATCAACACTTCACTGTCTACCAAATTTTTGCTGCAACCAAGCGTTACAACATTTACTTTATTCTTCTTAATGGTTTTGGTTTTCACTAGATCTTCTTATATTTACAAATATACTATTTTAGCGGTTATTTAAGTGCCAAATCCATTTCGAAACATACTTAATTTCAATAAGATAAAACTCTATTACCAGTTTGTTATTCCTATTTTAGTATTAAATTTACTAATGGTTATAGGCATTATTGGCTACATGACCATTGAGAACTTTCGCTTCCTTGATGCCTTTTACATGACCATTATAACCATTGCCACTGTAGGTTATGGTGAGGTGCAGCCTTTAAGTGATGCGGGAAGGATATTTACAAGTTTTTTAATTATCACGAGTTTTGGTACATTTGCTTATGCCGTATCATCTATTACGCGTTTTGTGATAGATGGCGAGTTTAACCAATTATTTAAATTACAAAAATTGAACTCATCCATTGAAAAATTACACGATCATGTGATCATTTGCGGATACGGCCGTAATGGCAGACAAGCAGCACAGGTGCTTAAAAAACATCATAAGCGTTTTGTGGTGATAGAGAACAATGCCACCGTAACCGAAAAAATGAATCACAAATACCACGACCTGGTTATTTCAGGTGATTCAACGCAGGATGAGATCTTATTAAAAGCCGGCATATTAAGGGCTAAAGCCTTAATTACAACATTACCTGTTGATGCCGATAATTTATTTATTGTTTTAACGGCGCGTAATTTAAATCCGAAATTAACGATCATTTCACGTGCGAGTGAAGATGGTTCGGATACCAAGATCAAGATCGCAGGGGCAGATAATGTGATCATGCCCGACAAAGTGGGTGGCGCGCACATGGCCAGTTTAGTGATGAAGCCCGATGTGATGGAATTTATTGATTACGTTACAGCCAACGGTGGCGATAATAATAATTTAGAGGAAATAACCTTTGCGCACATACCTGAACATTTAAAAAATAAAACTTTAAAAGATCTGGAGATACGCAACAAATCGGGTGCAAACATTATTGGATTTAAAACCGCTATGGGCGAATACATTATTAACCCAAGTGCCGATACCAGAATTATTCCTGAAGCTAAAATATTTGTATTAGGAACGCCTGATCAGATAAAACGTTTAAAAGAATTACTTGCTTAAACTATTGAACAAAAAAACCTGATCATTGCTGATCAGGTTTTTTTTTGTACTTAAAAATTCAATTATAATCCTAACAATACCTCTTCAGGTAATTTACCACCAAACATCATGCGGTTAGGGTTCTCCAACATTTCTTTCACTTTCACCAAGAAACCAACGCTCTCTCTTCCATCAATAATGCGGTGATCGTAACTTAATGCCACATACATCATCGGGCGGATCTCCACCTTGCCATTCACAGCCATAGGGCGCTCTACCACATTATGCATTCCTAAAATAGCGCTTTGCGGCGGATTGATAATTGGTGTACTCATCATACTTCCAAATACACCACCATTGGTAATGGTAAATGTACCACCTTCCATATCCGGAATACCCAATTTACCATCACGTGCTTTAATTGCAAGATCTTTAATACCTTTTTCAATTTCTGCTAAACTCATTAATTCAGCATGTCTTAAAACCGGTACCATTAATCCTTTTGGCGCGCTTACTGCAATTCCAATATCACAATACTTATTGTATACGATCTCTTCACCATCGATCATTCCATTAACTGCAGGGAAATGATACAATGCCTCGCAAACCGCTTTGGTAAAGAAACTCATGAAACCAATGTTTGTTCCATAAACTTCTTTGAACTTATCTTTATAACGTGCTCTGATATCATAAATGGCGCTCATATCAACTTCATTAAATGTAGTTAACATGGCAGTCTCATTTTTCACGCTCACTAAACGACGCGCAACTGCTTTACGCAATGAGGTCATTTTAGTGCGCTCTTGTTTACGCTCACCTTTCCAGGTGTTGCTTAATACTTGCTGAACGTTTGGTAAACCATTTGATAAAGCTGCCAACACATCTTGTTTAGTGATGCGGCCATCTTTACCAGAACCGTTCAATTGCGAAGATGCAATTCCATTCTCAGCCATTAGCTTTGCGGCAGCCGGACTAGGCGTACCCGTTGCATATGTTTTTTCAGAACCTGAACTTACTACTGCTGCTTCTTTCTTAGCCTCAACTTTCTCTTCCTTTTTAGGTTCTGCCTTTGCTTCTACCTTCGCCGCTTTTGGCTCCGGCTTAAATGATGTATCGATCTTAACAACTACTTGCCCGATCTTTACAGTATCACCTTCTGCAGCTAATATTTCAATCTTACCTGCCTCTTCAGCATTTAAAGTTAATGTTGCTTTATCTGAATCAATTTCAGCCAATACCTCATCCTTTTCAACTACATCACCACTTTGCTTTACCCAACGGGCAATTGTAACTTCAGTGATCGATTCTCCCGGGCTTGGTACTTTTAATTCTACTATGGCCATAAAAAATTTTTAAATGATTAATTACTATTTTATTTTTTTACTTTACTAATACTTTTGAAAAGATCGCATTCATGATCATTTCTGTTTCCATGTTATGACGTTTGCTAAAGCCGGTTGCCGGACTCGCAGCAGCATCTCTTCCAACATACTTCAAATTCAGGTTGCGCAAGTTATAATCCACATGACGCCATGCACCCATGTTCTCGCTCTCTTCCTGTACCCAAATAAACTCTTTCGCGTTCTTATATTTATCCAATACCGCTTGCAATTGCTTGTGAGGGAAAGGATATAATTGCTCTAAACGAATGAATGCTACATCTTTTACGCCTTCTTTTTCACGTTGCTCTATCATTTCGTAATAGATTTTTCCACTGCATAATGCAATACGTTTTACATCTTTTGCATTGGCATTTGTATCATCCAACACTTCACTGAACGATCCTTTTGTGAAATCCTCTAACTTAGAAACACAACTTGGGTAACGTAATAATTTCTTAGGTGTGAAGCATACCAATGGCTTTCTGAATTCACGTTTCAATTGGCGACGGATCACATGGAATTGCTGCGCAGGTGTAGTTGCATTCACAATTTGCATATTATCTTCCGCACACATTTGTAAGAAACGCTCCATACGCGCGCTTGAGTGCTCCGGACCCTGGCCTTCATAACCATGTGGTAATAATACCACTAAGCCATTCATACGACGCCATTTGTATTCCGATGATGATAAATACTGATCGATGATGATCTGCGCGCCATTAAAGAAATCGCCGAACTGCGCTTCCCAAATAGTTAACGCGTTTGGTGATGCATAAGAGTAACCATATTCAAAACCTAATACCGCGTACTCCGATAAATGTGAGTTGTAGATCTCTAATTTACCGCTAGTGCCTAAATTATTCAATGGTGTATATTCTTCTTCACTGTCCTCGATCTTCACAACAGCATGGCGGTGCGAGAAAGTTCCACGCTCAACATCTTGTCCGCTGAAACGCACATTGTGCCCTTCATGCATTAAAGACGCGTAAGCCAATAACTCACCCATTGCCCAATCGTAATTATCGTTCGTGATCATGTTTTGACGATCATTGAACAACTTATCGATCTTATTAAATATCTTCTTATCCTTTGGTAATTGAGTTGAACGTTTTGCAAGATCCAAGAATAATTTTGAATCGATTCCGGTTTTAGGCGACGAATCAAAATCACCGGCTTTAGCCATGCGAATACCTTTCCACGGACCTTCAAGGAATGAAGTGATCTTTGCTTTCTCAACCTTTTTAGCAGCATCCAGATCCTGCTCTAACTTATCTTTAAATTCTTTTTCCGCTGCTTTGATCTCATCTTCCGTAAACGAATTTTCGGCAACTAATTTTTTAGCGTAAATATCTTTCGGGTTCGGGTGTACTGCAATTTGCTTATACAACAACGGCTGCGTGAAACGCGGCTCATCACCTTCGTTATGACCGTATTTACGGTAACACAACACATCAATAAATACATCTTTCTTGAATTTCTGA
>JBIKKW010000003.1:0-48110 GCA_044360115.1 Bacteroidia bacterium | reverse complement strand
GAAGTTCCTGAAATTTTTGATGGTTTAATTACCATTAAAAAAGTAGTAAGAGAGCCGGGTGAAAGAGCTAAGGTTGCAGTTGAAAGTTATGATGACAGAATTGACCCGGTTGGTGCTTGCGTTGGTATGAAAGGTTCTCGTATTCATGGAATTGTGCGTGAATTAAAAAATGAGAATATTGATGTGATCAACTTCACAACAAATCCAAGTTTGTTCATTCAACGTGCATTAAGCCCTGCTAAGATCACAACCATTAAAATTGATGATGAAAATAAAACAGCAGAGGTGTTCTTAAAACCTGATCAAATTTCATTGGCAATTGGTAAAGGCGGTTACAACATTAAACTTGCCGGAAAATTAACCGGATATGAGATCGATGTATTCCGCGATTCAGATGTTGAAGATGTTGAGGACGTTGACTTAGATGAATTTAGCGATGAGATCGACGCAGATGTGATTGACAAATTAAAATCAATTGGTTGTGATACTGCAAAATCGGTATTAGAATTAAGCGATGAAGAGATCAACAGACGCACTGGCATTGAAGAAGATGTTATTGCTGAAGTTCGTCAGGTATTGGCTTCTGAATTTGAAGATTAATTAAGGAAGCAACCTCCTTTATATGGTTGCACGAATTAGAAACTAGAAATTGAATAAATAAAATATGTCAGACGGAGCAAAAACACTTCGATTAAGCAAAGTAGCAAAAGAATTCAACTTATCCTTGGGTAAGATCGTGGAATTTCTTGCTACCAAGGGATTCAAAGTAGATAGTAATCCCAACGCTAAGATCGGAGATGAAGAATACTCTCACCTCATGAAGGCTTTCTCAACAGATAAGTCTGCTCGTGAAGAGGCCGCTCAAGTTTCTCAGAGCATTACTAAAGTGAAACGTGAAACGATCATTTTAGATGATGTTAAGAAACAAAAGAAGGATGAAGAAGTAAAAGAAGTGGTGATCACTGATCTTACTTTACCAAAAAAAGCAACAACAGAAACGGACACAACCGAAACAACTACTAACTCTAAAAAAACAAAAGTTGAAGAGGATGTAGTAAAACAAGAAGTTGAAACAAAGGAAGGTCCTAAAGTATTAGGCAAATTAGATCTTGATTCGATGAATCTGAAAACAAAACCAGATAAAAAATCGAAAAAAGAAAAAGAAGAGGAAGCTGCCGAAAACACTGCCAAAGGAAAAAAGAAAAAAGTAGAAGAGGTAGTTGAAAAGGTAGAAACGCCAGTTACACCGGTTGTTGAGGAAGAAGTTAAAGAAGATGTTCAAATTGAACACATTGAAACTAAATTTGAAAAGCTTGAAGGTCCTAAGATCTTAGGCAGAGTAGAATTACCGGTTGCTAAAGACCCTGCTAAAAAAGGAGAAAGCAGCTTTGCAGCTGAACGTAAAAAACGTAAGCGTATCAAAAAAGGCGGCTTAAGCGAAGAAGAAATAAAGAAGGTAGGTACTGAACAGGCAAAAATTGCGAAGGAACGCGCCAAAGAAAAATATGGCGATCCTAAACATAAAAAACCGAGTTACGGTAATCAAAACCAGGCAAAGCCGCGTCACGAATTAACGGAAGAAGAGATCCAACAACAGATCAAGGAAACCTTAGCGCGATTAAGCGAAAAGGGTTCAAAATCGAAATCTTCAAAGAACAGAAGAGATAAGCGTGATATTGTGCGCGAAAGAATGGCTGAGAAACAGGAGCAAATGGATGCAGAAAAGAGCATCTTAAAAGTTACTGAATTCGTTTCGGCTAATCAATTAGCAACCATGATGAATGTGCCGGTAAACCAAATTATTGCAACTTGCATGAGTTTAGGTTTATTTGTATCCATCAACCAACGTTTAGATGCTGAGACCATTGCCATTGTTGCAGAGGAATTCGGATTCAAAACTGAATTCGTATCGGCTGAAGTTGTTGAAGCCATTGAAGAAAAAGAAGAAGAGAAAGTAGAGGATATTACTTCACGTCCGCCAATAGTTACTATCATGGGTCACGTTGATCACGGTAAAACCTCTTTACTCGATTATATTCGTAAAGCAAACGTTGTTGCCGGTGAAGCGGGTGGTATTACCCAGCACATTGGTAGTTACAACGTGAAATTAGAGAACGGTAAATCGATCACATTTTTGGATACACCGGGTCACGAAGCATTTACCGCTATGCGTGCCCGTGGTGCAGCTGTTACGGATATTGTAATTATTGTGGTTGCTGCCGACGATAGCGTTATGCCTCAAACAAAAGAAGCAATTAATCACGCCCAAGCTGCAGGTGTACCAATGATCATAGCGATCAACAAAATTGATAAGCCGGGCGCTAATCCTAATAAAATTCGTGAAGATCTTGCAAATTTGAATGTTTTAGTTGAAGAATGGGGTGGTAAGTTTCAGTCAGCTGAAATCTCTGCCAAAGCAGGAACTAACATTGATGTTTTATTGGAAAAAGTATTATTGGAAGCAGAGATCCTTGATCTGAAAGCGAATCCAAAAGTAAGAGCATCTGGTACTGTAATTGAAGCGAAATTAGATAAAGGTCGCGGACACGTTGCTGATATTATTGTTCAGCGTGGTACGTTAAAAATTGGTGACATTATTGTTGCCGGTGGATACAGTGGTCGTGTAAAAGCTATGACCAATGAGCGCGGCTTACCAATTAAAGAGGCAGGTCCATCTATTCCGGTTCAATTATTAGGTTTAAATGGTTCACCAACAGCCGGTGATAAATTCAATGTGATGTCTGATGAACGTGAAGCGAGAGAACTTGCCAATAAACGTTTACAATTACAACGCGAGCAAGGTATAAGAACTCAAAAGCATATTACATTAGATGAGATCGGAAGACGTTTAGCGATCGGTGATTTTAAAGAATTGAATGTGATCGTTAAAGGTGACGTGGATGGTTCAATTGAAGCCTTATCAGATAGTTTATTAAAATTATCTACCGATAAGATCGCGGTGAACATCATTCATAAATCAGTTGGTGCTATCAGTGAGAACGATGTTATGTTAGCTTCGGCTTCAAACGCGATCATTGTTGGTTTCCAGGTTCGCCCTACTTCAAATGCGCGTAAATTAGCAGAAATTGAAGAGATCGACATCCGTTTATATTCGATCATTTACCAGGCTATTGATGAGATCAAAGCAGCAATGGAAGGTATGTTATCGCCAGAATTTGAAGAGAAGATCGTTTGTAACATTGAGATCAGAGAAGTATTTAAGATCACCAAGGTTGGTACAATTGCAGGTTGTTACGTATTGGATGGAAAAGTTTCAAGAAACACCAAAGTACGTGTGATCAGAGAAGGAATTGTAATACACCAAGGTGCTTTAGGATCGTTGAAACGCTTTAAAGATGATGTGAAAGAAGTAGCATCTGGATATGAATGCGGATTGAACATTGACAACTTTAATGATATTCAAGTTGGTGATATCATTGAAGGATACGATATGATCGAGGTAAAAGCGAAACTTTAATGAATTAAGAATGATGTGTTATGAGTTATGAACGAAGGAATAACTTATCATTCATAATTCAAAACTCATAATTTAAACCGCCTTCGCTAAAGCTTCGGCGGTTGAAAGGGGGATTAGCTCATTTGGCTAGAGCGCTTCGCTGGCAGTGAAGAGGTGATCGGTTCGAATCCGATATTCTCCACAAAAAAAGGCTTATCAAAAATGATAAGCCTTTTTTATTTGTAGTTATTTGATGTGATCAAGGTTCAACTTGTTTTTTTAATGATTCGTTGACGATGATGAACATGTTCTATTCGCATGCGTTGAATTGGTTTTTCTTCTTTCACAAATAATGCATGCAATATTTTTGCAATTACCCCTGCTCCAATAACACTTAAAATAATATATAAACCATTCATTGAATTAGCTTCATCTTTTATGTAATTAGCGAACATGCTTCCTACACTTGCGTAACTGTAATTCCCAGTCATTAAAAGGCTCATTAGTATAACGCTGCCTAACAATGTTTTTCTTTTTGTTTCCATAACATTTATTTTTTAAGGTAAAACAATCTGTTTGTTAGTTTAAAGTTACAACAAGACTTAACCCTATTTTTAGCAGATGAACAATTGGGCGCATTTATCTCACAAGTGGCTTATTCTTTCGCAGAACAGGTTTTGATCCGGTAGTAAAATTTGGTTTTTGAAAATTCACAAAAAATAATACCTTTATATATACTATGCGTAAAACATCAAAAATTGCAGTTATTTTAATGATCCTCATTGGGATAATAGCCAGTGATTGCAAAACCCGCAAGGATTGCGGCGGCAGACGTAAAAAGAAAGTTAAAACCGCCATGGGTGGCTATATGTAATTCATTTTAAAAAATGATGAAACAGCTATTAAATAAGACCTTATTTGTAATAATAAGCTCGGTTTTAATGTTGAGTTGCAGCGTTCAAAAACGCATTTATCAAAACGGCTATTACATCTCTTTCAAAAAGCATAAAGCAGGCAGCAAAGCCGCGCATACATCAAACGAACAAACTTTACTAGCTGGCACAACCAAAAACTTTTATGCGTCTAATTCAAACGATCCAATTGCCGCTTTAAGCCAAGCCATTGCTAAAAATGCATTGGGTTATAATTTAAATCCAACCGACACTTGTTCCGATCTGATCGTATTTAATGATTCGAGCAAGGTTAATGCTAAAGTACTTGAAATCACTAATGAATCCATTCGGTATAAACGATGTGATAATGTTGAAGGGCCAACCTACAGCGTATCACAATCAAAAACCGCTTATATAAGATACTATAATGGATTAACCGAAAGCTTTGCAAAAAGTGAAGCACCACCAAAAATATGCCGCGATTCCATCATGTTTATTAGTGGCAATTCTATGTTAGCATCGGTAATAGAAATAACACCGGACGTGATCAGATATAAAAGCTATAACGATCTTAAAGGCCCAACCAACGAAGTGAACATTAGCAACGTTGGCAGAATACGTTATTCGGATGGAAGAGTTGTAAATATCAATAAAATTGAAAAACAACCCATTAAAAAAGAGAAGGTAGCAAGTAAATTGGTAAGATTTATTTTGGGTAGTATCTTAGCTGTTATAGTTATTTCAATTTTTGCAACTTTAATTGCTGTTGGATCAACTGCAGAAATATTATTTATTTTATATCTTCTGTTTCTAATTTTTGCCACCATTTTCTCTTATTCAATGGGATGGCAAAATTATATGCCATGGCGAATGTTCATGTTTTAATTTGAACTTAATAAGATCTTGTAGTGTTTGTTTCCTATGTAAATAATTAGGTATAGTAAACTATCTTTGGCTCTAATCCAATATTAAAAGTAATGGTTGAAGCTGTGTTGATCTGATCTTCATCCTCCTCCTCTACATGCAACGTAATATCAACTTTACCTTCATTATTTGTTACTAAAGTTTTTAGCAACATGTTCATGATCTTTAAAGTAGATGTATTATAGAAACCAATGGTAATATCAATATTCAGCTTTGAACCGTGAGGTACTTGATAATTGTGAGACCATTCGATTATTTTCTCGAAAAATGAAGGTGGACTGGCCATAAATGAATTACCTTTCATTACAAATGAATTAGCCTCGGGCTTTATTAATACGTATGGAGACTTTTCTCCTTCTGCAATTTCAATCATCTTAAATACAAAATTATATTAAAATCTAATACCTATAACACAAATATCGTCCATTTGTTCGTAATCTCCCTTCCAATCTTCAAACTCTTTATCTATTCGAACATACTGCTCGTCGATTTCATATTTACTTAACCCTTCCATGAACGATTTCATGCGCTTTGTAGAGTAACGCTTATTCTTCTCGCCACCAAACTGGTCACCAAAGCCATCACTGAACATATAAGCACAATCACCCGGTTCAACATGAATGGTCATGTCACTAAATCCTTTTACCTCGTTCGGGAAGGCTCCACCAATTGAATAAATGGTTGCTTTATAATCTTGCGGTCCTTCTTTCGAATAAAAATACAATGGTCTGTTTGCACCTGAAAATACCATTTCATTAGTACCCTTAGTTACGCGCATAATGATCGCATCCATACCATCACCTATTCGGTTCTCTTCCTCACGTTTTTTAAATGCCGAGTGTAGTTTTTTATCCAATGCATTTAAAAGTGTAGAAGGTGTGGCTTCTTTATTTTCAATTAAAACCTGATCTAAGAAAGTTGAACCTAACAAACTCATGAAGGCACCCGGTACACCATGTCCGGTACAATCAACCACAGCAACATAGTGGTATTTTTCAGTTTCAGTATACCAATAGAAATCACCACTCACAATATCTCGTGGCTTATACAATACAAATAAATTTAATTTTTGATTAATGTAATTTGTATCGGGTAATACGGCATTTTGAATTCGTTTGGCGTAAGCAATACTTGCTGTGATATCCTGGTTCTTTTCATTCAGCAACTCATTGGCCTGTTCGATCTTTTCTTTTTCCAAAACCAACTCAGCTGTTTTTTCTTTTACTAATCCTTCTAATTCAATTTTGGCTTTCTTTAAATTTCTGGTACGAATGGTGAAGAAAATATAAAATGAAAGGATCACAAAAGCCGCCATAGCTCCAATGAACCAGATCTCCTTCCAAAATGGTTTACTGATGTGTATGCGAATAATAGCAGGCTCGGGTGTTTCAAACCCATCGGCATTTTTCGCGTAAATGATAAAGCGGTAGTCACCATCTGCCAAACTTGGATACGTAATGGTTTGCTCGCTGGTGGTACGAAACTTATCTTCAAAACCTTCGAGCATAAAACGATAAGTTACACCACCCGGATTGGTTAATGAAACTCCAATAAAATCTAATACAACTTCGTACTTTTTATACTTCAGGTCAATTAATGTATCAACTAAAGACAACTCAGTACTATCGGCAGAGATCGAAAGGAAAGAGAACACCGGAGGGTTGATATTGATCTTGTCTTCCATTGGGCTATACTTGATCAATCCTTCAGTACTTCCCATCCATATATTACCTTTCTTATCCTTATACAAAGCATTAGTATTTACGTTGTTATAAGGCAAACCATTTGATCGGTTAACCGAACGGAATGTTTTTAAGTTGGCGTATTTGATACTGATACCATTCTTATGCGTTGCAATAACATCTCCTTTATTTGATACAATGATCCCATAAATAAAATCAGAACTCAAGCCATCCTCGGTATTGTAATGTTTAAACTGTTTATTACGTGAATACATAAAAATACCATCGCCCTCTGTAGAAAACCAAATGTTCTCATCCTTATCCTGAACACCACCTGAAAATCTGAAGGAAACTGTTGAGTCCAACGACTTTTCCAACTCAACCTCATTATTATATAAATTATACAATGGCGTTTCAGGTGAAAAAACCCAATAGCGATTGGTACGATCAACCAATACACCCAGGAAATTATTATGCGGTGCGCCTTCATTTGTGGTAAATACTTTTTGAACTTCCATTTTTGGATTCAAATAATACAAACCTTCAGTGGTACATACCAGATAAGTGCCTTCCTTATCCTTAGTGATGTAATTTATTGTTTTGTCTTTAAATGCCGCAACTTGATTTTTAAATACCATTTTGTTACCGGCCAAATTAAAAATGTTCAGATTTTTTGTAGTACCTATCCACAATTCATTCGTTAATTTATTCAAGTAACTGCAACGAATCTCGTCTTCAGTTGCAGCCGGTATAAGATCATAAAGGGTATTTAAACGACCATTCACATTAAAGGCAAATACTTTCTTATCGCTACAGGTGTAAACATTATCAGAATCGTCAACAGCAACTGTTCTTACATCTTCAAAAGGTAAAAAGTTGTTGGTGTTAAAGGACTCGAATCTGCTGGATAAAAATTGGTACAAGCCGTTCCCGGTTGTTCCAAACCAAAAGTTCTCCTCTTTATCAATAAATATTTTATTAATGAATACACTCCTTAAACCATTTCGGCCGTTTATAACATTTATCTTCTCTGCATTATAACTGCTGTTATGACGTATCATTCGCAAGCCTTCTCCTGTCAAAGAAACCCAAAGTTCACTACTTCCATGTAAACAAATATCTTTGATGTTTCGTTTATCACTTTTTAGTTCTGTGGTGAAATTCTTTTCAACTTTATAACCTGTCCCTTCCTTACTTAAAACCTTTATTCCTTCTCCATCAACACCTACCCAAAGATCATTTCGTGAGGAGATCTCTAAACAAGTAATATTTTTTCCGCTAGTACTATCAATTGTTTTTGATGCTCTTGAACGATTTGTAAGATCAAACACCAAGGCGCCTTCTTGCGTTGCCACATAAAGTTGATCGTTCTTTATTTTGATCTCATTGATCGGAGGCAATTCCTCTTCAGTGAATTTTTTAATTTGATTATTGGTGATCACGTATAAACCACCTGCAGAACTAGCGTAATAAACATTTTGTTTGGTGTCTTCTGCAAAAGAAACGACGCGTGCCATTGGCAGATCGGCAGTATTGTATTTTTTAAAAACGCCATTCTCTATACTCGATATTCCACCTTCAAAATGGCCGATCCATAACTTTTGTTTTGAATCTGAGAACATTGCACTGCAATAATTTTCTGCTAAGCCATTCCTTTTGGAGTACTTTACAAACTTCTTACCTCCAAAAAACGCTAAACCATCGCCGGTAGCAACATAAAGGAATCCACGTTCAGATTGAACAATGTCATACACGTATGGTTGCGGCAACCCTTCTTCTTGCCCGAATGCAACAAACTTATATTCCTGCGCACTTACGAAGTAACTTACAAGAACAATTAATACGATTAAAACTTTTCTCATTTTGCAGGTTTAACACCAATTTTATATTTATACTTAGGTACACCACCAATAGGTAAAGAGTAAAATGGCATTAACTCACCAAACTGGTTGGTAATAAAAACTGCCACGTTGTTGTTTTTAATTTCTTTTTTATTGATGAATTGAATATCAAGAGACGTATTTAATTCTTCTTGAGTGATCTCAAACTTTGATTTAGACCAACTACCCTCTGTTGGAGAAGTTGCCATGTCACCTTTTTTATTTACAGATACAACGCGTAAAATACCAGCGTTATCAAAGTCAAACACACTGATCTCACAAGAAATTACACCTTGCGGAACAAAAGGATAAATGTGCGATACCGAACCAACCTTATCTTCTAAACGAAAAGTGTATTCATAACAAAACGAATTGGCACCCTCAACTTTTACATTCTTATCCTTATTTGATGATAAAAACATTTTATACAAATTTCCATCATCACCATCTTGTCCTTCTACTACCATTTTAAAAACATATCCGCCATTTTCAGGCTGCAACTCACCTTCCTTTGGGTTAAACGGACCAAACTCATACCACTGACCATCCAAGGCCGCATCTTCACCAAATGATTTTCCGGTAATGAATACACCCGATTTATAATTTCCTGTTGGCGTTTGCAACTTAGCAGCTTTATCGGAGTGTGCGCCTTTACCGCCATAAAACGAAAACTTTGTTTTTGAATTGAAGTTCACATTCTTTTCATCAAATTGTCCGCCACAATCAGGATCATAAACACGAATGTAAAACGGATCATTTGATTTTTCGGGTACAACAAAAAAATAGATCTGCACGAAATCATCATCGCCAAACTTTTGTGCTGCTCCTTTTGAAAATGTGGTTAAAAAAGGGATCTTCTCATCCTCCGATGGAATAGCTTGCGCCTTACAAATTGTATGAGAGGCCAATAATACTACAAATAAACTCAGTAACTTTTGCATATTCAATTTTTAATTTAAAATAATAACATCAACTCTTCTGTTTAACTTTCTACTTCTTTCGGTAGAGTTATCATACAGCGGATAAAACTCACCTAAGAACTTGCGATTAACCTTAACTTTTACGTATGGTGTTAAGGCTTGTTCAACTGCCAGCACCCTTCGTTCACTTAATTTAAAGTTATATTCTGCAGTACCTAAATTACAAGTATTTCCTTCAAGTTCAACTTCTTTTATGGTTTTATTTGTGTATTTTTTAAAATAAAAATCAATTTTTTCCATCTCGGTTGGCAGTACTTTGTATGAATCTAAATTGAAATAAACGCTCAATCCATCAAGCACCGATTCTATAAGCGAAATACGTTTAGAGCCCTGATAGGCCGTAACAAAAGCGTTTGAATAACCCATTGATAATAAGGCATTTTGAAGGTCTAACGCATTCTCAAGGGTTTTCACATCTTCGGTTACATACTTATACCAGCCATCTGTGGTTTGAAATTCTTTTACCGCACCCTTTAAGGCATCAAATGCATTTTTTGGTTTTTGATTTCGATAAGCACCTATTTGAACCCTGTAGGCGATTGGTGATCGGGTTGGATCAATGAATGGCGGCTGAACTAAATTGGTTTGTTTAGTGGAAGATCTTGTGCTTGATTTTTCACCAACAATTCTCGCGTTCGTATATCCCATGCTTATGAGAACATCCTTAAGATCTTTCGCATTCTCAGGTGTTTTCACATCATCGGTAAAGTAACGGTATGTACCATCCTTAGCTAAAACTTCTGTAACATTTCCTACTGAACTAAATTTATCGGGCGGTTGCTTGGTCTTATAACTGCCTATCTCTACTCTGTTCCCTTTTATTTCAGGTTCAATTATTTTGTCTTCAACCACATTCTCTTTTGGATCAATCCGATCCGGAACTGTATTGTTCTTAACCACATGATTCGATTTTGTTGTTGTTGTATTTGATTTTACTGAAGTAGTATTGGAAGCAATTGCTTTATTTAAACTTGGCCTAACAACACCTTTCTTGATCGTATCTTTCATCATCTGGTATTGATAGCGCATGTTTTGATTATTCATCAAAGTATCTTTTGCAAATGTGCTAATGATGGATGAATTAAATCCTTCGTCTTTTGATCGCTCATAATACGGCACGATCGCATCCATCGTTTTGGTTTTCCCATAAAAATAATGATACATGTCGTCGATCTTAACTACCGATAATTCATTTAAATTTTTAAATGCCGGATCTTTCAGATCGATCTGATCAGGTGAAGTTCCAATATGAACACGATAGGATATTGTACTATCCTTTTCGCTAAAGGCGTAAACATTTGAAATGTTCTTGTACTTATCATCCTTTTCAATCTTTGGCAAAATGCCCACCTTGTTTTCGTCTTTTTCCTTCACTTCCAATCCAACAAAAGTTTTTATGTTTTTGATCGAATCTTCTTTTTCTTTCTTCGTAATAAAATCATAAAAATCTTTTTCGTGTTTGGCAATACTATCTTTAATTCGTTGTTGGTAATTAACCGGAGGATCGTGCTTGATTGGCGGAGTAAACGCGAAAATTGGTTTATCAACTTTATCAGATATCACAATTTTTTTTGTTGTACACTCCTTGAATTTTTTACTGTTACGAAAACCATCTAAGCCCAATTTTACGGTGTAAGTACCTTCTTTCTCGTAAACGTGTTTTGGTTTTTCCTCAAAAGAATAGGCCCCATCACCAAAATCCCAATAATATTTTTTGATGTCTAAACTATCAATGTTCGTATAACTCGGATCAAACAATATCTCTGTACCGAGCTTGGCTGTATCCGGCGCATGAATGTAGATCTGAACAATGTTTTTTATTTCAAATTCATAATTCACTTCGTTAAAAAACACTTGTCCCGTTGTTTTATCCACCACATTCAACTCCACTAAAAATTTCCCTTCTCCATCATAACAGTGGCTTACTTCCAGTCCGCGTTTTTTGCCACCATCACCAAAGCTCCACTCGTACTCCATAGCTGTAGTGTCTTTTGTATCCATACTAGCCTCTTCGTAAAACGTGAAACAGTAGTTGTTACTTTTCATTTCTTTACAATCATCAAAACTTGGCACAATGGTATTGAAGTAGTAAATATCGTCGTTACCGGTTCGGTTCGAACTAAAGTAACCGCTGGTCTCCAATGAATCAATATACACACCAAAATCATCTGCCTTGCTGTTGATCGGATTACTCAATAGTTTGATCTGTGGATTTTCTTCAAAAATATTTATCTGATATACATCTAAACCACCAAAACCATTTGGCCGGTCTGATGCAAAATACAAAGTGTTGTTGGTGAAGAAAGGAAACAGTTCATTGTATTCTGTATTCACTTTATTTCCGCAACTGATAGGTTTTTGCCACTCCCCATTTTTTTTGATGCTGTAAAACAGATCTATTTTTCCGGTGCTTCCATACAAGTCACTTGCAAAGAACATCAATGTATCTGCCCACACACTGGGTTGTGCGCAGGATATCGTATCGTTCAATCCAAAACTTATCTTTTCAGGTTTTTTTAATTTATTCTTTTCATCCTTACCAAGAAAATTAATTTGCAATGGTAACTTTTTCTTCGTTCGAACCAATGACGCATTGTTCACCGTGCAATAAAATCCATCGTTGGTTTCACAACTCGGACCAATATAAAATTTTGTTTTGATCTGACTACTTATGGCAGTTGGCTTCTTAAACCTAAGCGTATCAATGATCGTAGCCTTGTATAGATCTGAGAATTGATGCGAATTACTTTCGTCGTAGTAGATCACAGCAAAATCATTTTCACGATCACTTACAAAATAAAAACGATCCTTAAATTTAAATGGTGAGTACTCCCCATCTTTTGTGTTTATCTTAGATAACGGAACAGCCTTGATACGAGCGGAATCGGGAACAGAATTTTGTGAAGATAAATTGAATACAAACCCTTGACCTACTAAAAATATTAGCAAGCCTATAAATTTTAGTTTATAGGAACATTGTTCGCGGATTCTTCGCATTTACTGAGTATCCAAAATAATACCTTAACAGTATCTCATGGGACCCAGACTGATATTTTTTTAAACGGTTTAATTCACAATCGTAACTGTAGCAAACCCTGAACTGGTGGTTGATTCCGAATTCTCCGATGGCAATTAAACTTTGATTGGTACGATATGAAATTCCTAAGCCAAACTGACTCTTGTAGTAGTAGTTCAAATTAATATCTGCAGCAAGCGGCGAACCTATTACATATCTTACTAAAAATGAAGGTTTTACACCATGATCACGATCCATACCAATGAAATATCCGGCATTTAAAAGGATAGGATTTTCCATTAAAAAGTTTGGATTTAAGGTGTTTACGAGGTAAGGAGCACTCAATCCAACGAACAAATTTTTGCTATGAAGGTACATTCCGGCACCCGAAATAAAGCCAATATTTACCAGATTTTGACCATTAATTAGGGCGTCTTGCTGCTGATTTCTTTTCAACGCATCATAGTTAATTTTTTTAATATTTATTCCGTTTTGGATACCAAAACTTAGTTTGAATTTTCTGAATCGTAAACGATACGAATAAATTCCACTGATCAATTGATTTTCAAACGATCCTATTCTGTCATCAATCACTGATACACCAAGGCTTATAGCCTTAACACGCAAAGGTGTATTCATATTAAAGGAAGTGGTTACCGGCGCACCATTAAAACCAACCCATTGTCTGCGATGTGCTGCTGTTATATCCAATACATTATTTCGTCCGGCGTATGCAGGATTTATGGCTAAACCATTGATGATATACTGACTAAACGTTGGATAATGCTGGGCCTTACTAGTTAAACCCAACACACAAACAAAAATAATATGTAACCAATATTTCATCAATTCGTTTTAATTACAAAGTAACCTTTATAAATTTTATTTCTTATTTCTAAAATGTAGTAATAGGTATCATCAGCTAATTCTTCACCTGAATTACTTATACCTTTAAAATCATTTTTATAATCGCCGGAATCATAAACTAAATTACCCCAACGATTAAAGATGCTCACTTTAGTTCCACTTAAACATCTGATCGCTTTGATCTCAAAATAATCATTATTACCATCTTCATTTGGTGTGATGATCTGTGGGATCAACATTGGATCGATTCTTATTTCTAAAGTATCAGAAGTAGAAGGGCAATTTCCGTTAGTGATCGTCCAAACCACTTGTGTTACACCATCAACATCAGAAATATATTGCGCACTTGGACTTAAGGCATTATCAAAGGTACCGCTTCCATTTAACACCGACCATGATCCATTTCCTATTAAAGGTGCATTACCATAAATAGGATTCATTAAACAATCAGATGTGATATCAATTCCTGCATTAGCTGCAGAAGGATTAGCATAGGTTTGTACATAAACCGTATCGCGTTTTGCAGGACAGTAAACAGAATTATTAACCTCCCATACAAAACCATATACACCTTGCGATGGCACTGTGATATTTGTTGTAGGCGTTAACGAATTACTAATGGTTGTTGCAAAATTTAATGGTATCCATGTTCCGCTTCCAATAGCAGGAGGTGTAGCTACTAAGGTTGCATTCATGGCACAGTTAACTTGATCAATACCTGCAACAGGGTCACTTGGTGCTAAGAACGTATTGATCACAACAGTATCTGTTGAAACAGGACAAACGCCATTACCTACAACCCATACATAAGTATAAACACCTTGATTGGTAAATGAAACTGCTGAGTTAGGATTATTAGGCGAAGCTACAACAGGCTCTATAGTGAATGGCATCCAAGTACCCGTTCCAATTGTTGGAAGATTACCTTGTAAATTAGCGATCATCGAACAAGTGAATTGATCAGCGCCCGCTAAAGCATTTGTTGGCAAGGCATCAACAAAAATAGTTACTGTATCTTTTTTGCTTGGGCAAACACCATTTGTAACGATCCATTCATATGAATTTGAACCAACAGTTAATGAAGCAACCGTACTATTATTTAATGTTGGTGTATTTACACTTGATACACCAAGCGGATTCCAAACACCATTACCAATAAGCGGCAATGTTGCATTTAAAGTACCGGTATTTGAAATACAAATTGTTTGATCAGCGCCGGCAACAGGAATTGAAGGAACATCATCCACCTGAATATTTACAGTTGCAGTACTTGCAGGACAGTTACCATTTGTGATCACCCATTCAAATGAATTTGAACCAACAGTTAATCCGGTTACAGGCGAAATCGTATTAGCAGGAGCTGTTACAGCTCCACCGCCTGTAACTACATTCCAAATACCTGTTCCTATTGTTGGACTGTTTGCACTAATAGTTGCATTTGATGACGAGATACATAAAGTTTGATCTGCACTCACACTGGCAGGCGTTGGCATATCATACAATGTTACTTGCACTGTAGAACTTAAATTCGGGCAAGATAAATAACCAACTAACCACTGATAAGTGTATGTACCAAAGTTTGTAAATGTAACACTTGTTGAAGGGTTATTAGGACTGGTTACATTAGGCCCACCCATTGGAACCCAAGTTCCTGTACCTACTGTTGGCATTGTAGCTGCAAGTGTAGGCGTTAAACCACAGAAGAAAATATTTGCGCCCGCATTTACCGGACCAACATTGGTGATGGCGGTTATTGATACTGTAGATGAATTAACCGGACAAACTCCATTTGAAATAGACCATTGTAAAATATCGGTACCAATAGGAACATTGATCAATGAAGATGTTGGAGAACTTGGACTAACAACTGTACCTGTTCCGGATACGAGTGTCCAACTTCCTGTGCCAACAGCAGGTGGTGTTGCATTTAATGTTGCGTAATCAACACAAATAGTTTGACTTGCGCCTGCATTTGAAACAGATGGGAAATCATCACGCACAATTGTGATGGTTGAATTTGAAACCGGACATACACCATTAGCAATTGTCCATAAGAATTGATTTGCCCCTACTCCTAATCCTGTAACGTTAGAGTTTGGTGAAGATGGTGTTGTTACAACAGCAGGCCCTGATAAAACAGACCAACTACCCGAACCAATGGTTGGTGTGTTAGCTGCCAACACAGTAGAAGTTGCACAAATAGTTTGATTTGGTCCTGCAGATGAAACCGAAGGCGTTGTATAATTGGTGATCGCTACAGTTGAAGTGGATGTTGGACAAACACCATTTCCAATTGTCCACTGGAAAACATTTACACCAACACCTAATGCACTAACAGCACTATTTTGTAATGTTGAAGTGGCAATTGTACCTGCTCCCGAAACTAAACTCCATGTACCTGTGCCAACTGACGGTATATTTCCGGCGAATAAGGTTGAAGTTAAACAAACCGACATAGATGGTCCGGCATTGGATACTGTTGGATTCTCATCACGTTGGATACTTACAGTTGATGATACATTCGGACAAACACCATTGCCTATTGTCCACTCAAATACATTCACACCTAAACCTAATACGGTCAAACCACTTGTGTTCACTAATGGATTAGTGATCGTTGCTGTACCACTTATTAAACTCCATGTTCCTGTTCCTATTGCCGGTATTGCGCCGTTCAAGTTTGCTGTTGTAGCACATACTGTTTGATTTGCACCCGCACTTGCAACGATAGGATTAGCATCGCGTTGAATACTTACTGTTGAACTTGATGTTGGACAAACACCATTGCCTATCGTCCATTGATATACGTTTGATCCTACACCTAAACCGGTTATACCACTGTTATTTACAAGCGGTGATGTTACAGATGATGGTCCACTGATCACACTCCATGTTCCTGTTCCTACCGAAGGAATATTTCCATTTAATGTTGCTGTAGTTGCACAAACGGTTTGATTGGTTCCTGCATTCGATACTGTTGGATTATCATCACGTTGAACACTTACAGTTGATGATACATTCGGACAAACACCGTTTCCGATCGTCCATTGATACACGTTTGATCCTACTCCTAAACCGGTTACACCACTATTATTTACAAGCGGTGATGTTACAGATGATGGGCCGCTGATCACACTCCATGTTCCTGTTCCTATCGCCGGAATATTTCCATTTAAGTTTGTTATCGTAGCGCACACTGTTTGATTTGCGCCGGCATTAGATGCTGATGGATTAGCATCGCGTTGAATACTTAATGTTGAACTTGATGTTGGACAAACACCGTTTCCGATCGTCCATTGATATACATTTAAACCTACTCCTAATGCTGTTACACCACTGTTATTTACAAGCGGTGATGTTACGGAAGATGGTCCGCTCAACACACTCCATGTTCCTGTTCCTACTGTTGGAATATTTCCGTTTAAGTTCGCTGTTGTTGCACACACTGTTTGATTGGTTCCTGCATTCGATACTGTTGGATTATCATCACGTTGAATACTTACAGTTGATGTTGAATTCGGACAAACACCATTTCCTATCGTCCATTGATAAACATTTAAACCTACACCTAAACCTGTTACACCACTATTATTTACAAGCGGTGATGTTACAGATGATGGGCCGCTGATCACACTCCATGTTCCTGTTCCTATCGCCGGAATATTTCCGTTTAAGTTTGCTATCGTAGCGCACACTGTTTGATTTGCGCCTGCGTTAGATGCTGATGGATTAGCATCACGTTGAATACTTACAGTTGATGTTGAATTCGGACAAACACCATTTCCTATCGTCCATTGATATACGTTTGATCCTACACCTAAACCGGTTACACCACTGTTATTTACAAGCGGTGATGTTACGGAAGATGGTCCGCTCAACACACTCCATGTTCCTGTTCCTACTGTTGGAATATTTCCGTTTAAGTTTGCTGTTGTTGCACAAACGGTTTGATTGGTTCCTGCATTCGATACCGTTGGATTATCATCACGTTGAATACTTACTGTTGAACTTGATGTTGGACACACACCGTTTCCGATCGTCCATTGATACACGTTCGCTCCTACTCCTAAACCTGTTACACCACTATTATTTACAAGTGGTGATGTTACTGATGATGGGCCACTCAACACACTCCATGTTCCTGTTCCTATCGCCGGAATATTTCCATTTAATGTTGCTATCGTAGCGCACACTGTTTGATTTGCGCCTGCGTTAGATGCTGATGGATTAGCATCGCGTTGAATACTTACAGTTGATGTTGAATTCGGACAAACACCATTTCCTATCGTCCATTGATAAACATTTAAACCTACACCTAATGCTGTTACACCACTGTTATTTACAAGTGGTGATGTTACAGATGATGGTCCGCTGATCACACTCCATGTTCCTGTTCCTACCGAAGGAATATTTCCGTTTAATGTTGCCACTGTAGCACACACCGTTTGGTTTGTTCCTGCGTTGGATACCGTTGGATTATCATCACGTTGAATACTTACCGTTGATGATACATTCGGACAAACACCATTGCCAATTGTCCATTGGAAAATATTTAATCCTACACCTAATGCTGTTACGCCGCTGTTATTTACCAATGGTGATGTTACTGATGATGGTCCACTCAATACACTCCATGTTCCTGTTCCTATCGCCGGAATATTTCCGTTCAATGTTGCCACTGTTGCACACACTGTTTGATTTGCGCCGGCATTAGATGCTGATGGATTAGCATCACGTTGAATACTTACTGTTGATGATGAATTCGGACAAACACCATTTCCTATCGTCCATTGATAAACATTTAAACCTACACCTAATGCTGTTACACCACTGTTATTTACAAGTGGTGATGTTACAGATGATGGTCCGCTCAATACACTCCATGTTCCTGTTCCTACCGAAGGAATATTTCCGTTTAAGTTTGCTGTTGTTGCACAAACCGTTTGATTGGTTCCTGCATTCGATACCGTTGGATTTACATCTCTGATAATTGCTAAAGTAGATGTTGAAGGCGGACAAACACCATTGCTGATTGTCCACATTAAAATATTTGTTCCATTACCAATTGCACTCAAGGCTGTGTTTGGTAATGTAGAATTTAAAATTGTTGCAGCACCTGAAACCAATGTCCAGCTACCTGTACCAATTGCAGGAACATTTGCATTTAATGTAGCTGTACCTACACAAATTGTTTGATTTGCTCCGGCATTCGCCACTGTTGGAACTGCATCGGCATCAATTGTAACAGTAGAAACTGATGAAGGACAAACACCGTTACTGATCGTCCATGCAAAAACATTCGGACCAATTCCCATACCCGTTATTAAAGATGTAGGTGAAGTTGGTGTGCTAATTGCACCTGAACCGGAGATCAATGTCCAGCTTCCGGTACCTATTGCAGGCACATTTGCTGCCATTGTTGCTGAACTTGCACAAACAGATTGCGTTGGTCCGGCATTAGATGCAGTTGGATTTGGCGTGTTAATAATGGCAACCGTTGATGTTGAAGGTGGGCACACACCATTACTGATCGTCCATGCCAAAATGTTAGTACCGGTTGCTATTCCGGTTAAGCCGGTATTCGTTAATGTAGGTGTAGTAATCGTTGCAGCACCTGAAACTAAACTCCAAGTACCTATTCCAATCACTGGTGTATTTCCATTTAGTGTTGCTGTACTTGCACATATGGTTTGAGTTAAACCTGCATTCGCTATCGAAGGAACTGCGTCGGCATCAATACCAACAGTTGAAGTTGATGGCGGACAAACACCATTTGTAATGGTCCAAGCAAAAACATTTACGGTTGTACTTCCTAACGCTGTTACAATTGACGTTGGTGAAGTTGGTGAAGTTATTGAACCTGCGCCGGAGATCAATGTCCAACTTCCTGTTCCAATTGCCGGCACATTAGCTGCCATTGTTTCCGAACTTGCACAAACTGACTGTGAAGGTCCTGCACTCGAAACCGTAGGCGGTAAATATCTGATCACTGCAACCGTAGATGAATTAGGCGGACAAACGCCGTTTCCTATAGTCCATTGAAACACATTTGTTCCAACGCCCAATGCTGTTAAACCTGTGTTCGATAAATTAACTGATGTAATAAATCCACTGCCTGAGATCAATGACCAAGTACCTGTTCCTATTGCCGGTGTATTTCCTGCTAAGTTAGTGGCTGTTCCGCAAACAGAAATTGTTGTACCCGCATTGGAGATGGTTGGCATTTGATGCACAAAAATACTTACGGTTGATGTTGAAGCAGGGCAAACACCATTTGTGATATTCCATTCAAATTCGTTTAAACCAACACCTAACAACATTACTTGTGAATTAGGTGAAGTTGGTGTAACAACTAATCCAGGCCCGCTTACTACATTCCATACACCAATTCCTACAACAGGCGTATTACCTGCTAAATTAGCGGTTGATGTATTCGCACAAACAGACTGGGTTGGTCCAGCATTGGAAACAGTTGGATTTGCATCACGCTGTATAGAAACGGTTGAAGTTGAATTTGCGCAAACACCATTCCCAATTGTCCATTGGAATACATTTACACCCACACCCAAAGTATTAACTGCACTAGTTGGTAATGTTGGCGTTGCAATTGTTCCTGCACCTGAAACCAAACTCCATGTTCCTGTTCCAATTGCCGGCGTATTTCCATTTAAGTTTGCCGTTGTTGCACAAACAATTTGATTTGCCCCTGCATTCGAAACAGTTGGGTTTGCATCACGTTGTATGGAAACCGTTGCTGTTGAAGGTGGACATGAACCATTGCTGATCGTCCATTGAAATACATTTACTCCAATACCTAAACCTGTGATACCACTATTTGGTGCAGTTGGTGATGTAATTGTTCCTGCACCGGAAACCAATGTCCAACTGCCTGTGCCTACTGCAGGCGCATTTCCGGCAAGAGTAGCAAACGTTGCACAAACTGTTTGATTGGTACCCGCGTTTGCAACCGTAGGATTAGCATCATCATAAATAGCTACTGTAGCACTAGAAGCAGGACATACAC
The DNA here is from genome assembly GCA_044360115.1 of Bacteroidia bacterium. Classification (GTDB taxonomy): domain Bacteria; phylum Bacteroidota; class Bacteroidia; order B-17B0; family Aurantibacillaceae; genus Aurantibacillus. The sequence continues at coordinate 27,387 of JBIKKW010000003.1, read as the reverse complement.
CATTTGAAATTGTCCATTGAAAAATATCTACTCCTAATCCTAATCCTGTAATCCCGGTATTTGGCAATGTTGGCGACGTAATGGTTCCGGCACCTGCTATTAAGGTCCATAGGCCTGTGCCTACTAATGGCGTATTTCCATTTAAAGTAGCAGTTGATGATGCGCATAAAGTTTGATTGGATCCTGCATTTGCTATTGAAGGATTAGCATCACGTTGTATTGAAACAGTTGATGTTGAAGGTGGACAAGAGCCATTAATGATCGTCCACTGAAACACATTTACACCAATACCTAAACCTGTAATACCACTATTTGGTAACGTTGGTGATGTAATAGTTCCTATACCTGAAATTAAGGTCCAACTGCCTGTACCAACTGCTGGTGTATTACCGGCAAGTGTTGCCACCGTTGCACACACCGTTTGATTTGTTCCTGCATTAGCAACCGTTGGATTCAGATCACGCGTGATAGAAACGGTTGAAGTTGAATTCGGACAAACACCATTGCTTATTGTCCATTGAAAAATATTTACACCGGCACCTAAAGTAGTTAAACCAGTTGTTGCTGAATTATTATTTGAAATTGTTCCCGCACCTGAAACTAAGGTCCATAAACCTGTTCCAACAATTGGCGTATTTCCGGCCATGGTTGCTGTTGTTGCACAAACTGTTTGATTTGGTCCGGCAACAGATGTTGTAGGATTGTCATCGCGCACAATTGCAACAGTGGCACTTGTATTCGGACAAACGCCATTTCCTATGGTCCATTGCAACACATTCACACCAACACCTAAAGCTGTTAAACCGCTGGTTGCTGAGTTAGGATTTGTAATTGTAGCTGCACCTGAGATCAACGACCAAGTTCCGGTTCCAACAGCTGGTATATTACCTGCAAGCGTTGCAACAGTTGCGCATACGGTTTGATTAGCGCCTGCACTTGCAATTGTTGGATTAGCATCGCGTTGAATGATCACAGTTGAAGTTGAGGGTGAACAATTTCCATTACTGATCGTCCATTGAAATACATTAACACCAACACCTAATGCGGTTATACCGGTATTTGGTAATGTTGGAGAAGTGATTGTTCCTGCACCTGAAACCAAGGTCCAGCTTCCTGTTCCAACGGCAGGTGAATTAGCAGCCATTGTAGCAACAGTTGCACAAACTGTTTGAGAAACACCAGCATTTGATGCGGTAGGATTTAAATATCGTGTGATAGACATGGTGGATGTTGAAGGCGGACAAACACCATTACTAATGGTCCATTGAAAAACATTTGTTCCCAATCCTAAAGCCGTGATTCCAGTGATTGGAGAGGCAGGCGTAGTTATTAATCCAGATCCTGAAACCAAACTCCAAACACCTGTTCCAACTGCTGGTGTATTACCGGCCATAGTGGCACTGGACGTTAAACACAAACTTTGAGAAGCGCCTGCATTTGCAACACTTGGTACGGCATGTAAATAAATACTTACTGTTGATGTGGAGGCAGGACAAACACCATTTGTGATACTCCACTCGAATTCGTTTAAACCTACACCAAGCAACATCACTTGTGAATTAGGCGAAGTTGGTGTAACCACTAAACCTGGTCCGGTTACAACATTCCAAACACCTACGCCTATTGCAGGTGCATTACCTGCTAAATTTGCAGTTGTTGAACTGGCACAGATACTTTGTGTTGGTCCGGCATTAGACACCGTTGGATTTGCATCACGCACGATGGCAACGGTTGAACTGGATGATGGACAAACGCCATTTGAAATGGTCCATTGAAAAACATTAACACCAACACCTAAACCTGTAAGTGCAGTTGTTGCTAATGTTGGCGTAACAATTGTGCCTGAACCCGAAACAAGTGTCCAACTACCCGTACCTATTGCCGGAACATTTCCAGCTAAATTCGTTGTTGTTGCGCAAATTGTTTGATTACTTCCTGCACTTGCAACTGTTGGATTCGCATCACGTTGAACAATAACTGTAGAAGTTGAAGGCGGACAAGATCCGTTACTGATGGTCCATTGAAAAATATTTACACCTACGCCTAAACCTGTTAATCCTGTATTTGGAGATGTAGGTGTTGTTATCAATCCTGAACCGGATATCAATGTCCATAAACCTGAGCCAACAACCGGATTGTTTGCGGCCATTGTTGCAAGGCTTGAACAAACAGTTTGACTTGGGCCAGCATTTGAAATAGTTGGACTGGCATCATTTACCAAAGCAACCGTAGAACTTGATGATGGACAAACACCATTACTGATGGTCCACTGAAAAACATTTATTCCTGTTCCTAAACCGGTGATCGTTGTGATCTCTGAATTTGGTGTTACAATTGTTCCTGCACCGGAAACCAAGGTCCATAATCCTGTTCCAACTATCGGCGTATTTCCGGCCATGATGGTATTTGGTGTGGCGCAAAGTGTTTGATTTGGCCCAGCATTAGAAACTGTTGGATTGTCATCTCGCACAATTGCAACAGTAGAACTTGAAGGCGGGCATCCACCGTTAGTGATCGTCCACTCAAAAATATTCACACCAACTCCTAATACTGTTAATCCTGTTGTTGGAGATGTTGGGTTAGTAATGGTTCCACTTCCTGACACTAATGTCCAACTACCTGTACCAACGGCAGGCACATTTGCTGCCATTGTTGCTGTAGTAGCACAAACTGTTTGATTAGGACCGGCATTGGATAAAGTTGGATTCGGATTTCGATCGATAGCAACTGTTGAATTTGAAACCGGACAAACACCGTTAGTTATAGACCAATTGAAAACATTTATACCAACAGCTAAACCTGTTACTTGAGAATTAGGAGATGTTGGAGTTGTTGGCACACCTGAACCCGCTTGCAATGTCCAAAATCCGTTTCCAATAACCGGTGTATTTCCAGCCAAGGTTGCTGTTGAAACACAAACTGTTTGATTAGGGCCGGCATTCGCAACCGTTGGCATCGCATCTTGTTGAATGAGCATTGTAGATGTTGATGCCGGACAAACACCATTACTAATAGTCCATTCAAAAATATTCACACCAACACCTAATGCAGTGATGCCGGTTGTTTCCAGAGTTGGTGTTGTAATTGTTCCCGCTCCTGAGATCAGCGTCCAGCTTCCAGAGCCGATAGCAGGTGTATTAGCAGTCATGGTTGCTGTGGTAGCACAAACGGTTTGCGAAGGCCCGGCGTTTGAAACTGTTGGATTCGCATCACGTTGTATAGACATCGTAGAAGAAGAAGAAGGACAAACACCATTACTGATCGTCCATTGAAACACATTCACACCAACGCCTAATCCTGTGATACTTGTAGTCTCTAATGTTGGAGTTGTGATCGTTCCTGAACCTGAAATTAATGTCCAACTACCTGTACCAATTGCAGGTGTATTTGCAGCCATGTTAGCAGTAGTAGAACAAACTGTTTGATTTGGCCCGGCATTGGAAGCGGTTGGTGTAAAATATCTGGTGATGGACATGGTTGAAGTAGATGTTGGACAAACACCATTTCCTATTGCCCACTGAAAAACATTTACGCCTAAACCCAAACCGGTGATAGCACTGGTTGGTGAGTTGGCATTGGATATAACACCTGACCCTGAGATCAATGTCCATGTTCCTGTTCCTATGGCCGGCGTATTTGCGGCCATTACAGTGTTACTCACTGCACATATGCTAAGCGATGGACCTGCATTAGAAACTGTTGGATTAGAATCTTGAAAAATTTGAACCGTTGAAGTAGATGCAGGACAAACACCATTGGTAATTACCCATTGAAAAACATTTGAACCTAAACCTAATGACGTTACCTGTGTACTAGGTGAAGTAGGTGTTACAAGTAAACCCGGACCAGTTTGTACATTCCACGAGCCAACACCAACAACAGGCGTGTTTGCCGCAAGTGTTGCTGTATTTGCACAGATGGTTTGCGATGGCCCGGCAGTAGAAGTGGTTGGATTGGCGTCACGAACAATTGCAACCGTTTGTGATGATACAGGACAAACACCATTCCCAATAGACCATTGAAAAACATTTACACCAACACCTAAGGCAGTTAAACCACTCGTTGGTGAATTTGGATTTGTTATTGTTCCTGCACCGGAAACGAGAGACCAAGTTCCTGTACCAATGGCAGGCGTATTACCCGCTAAGTTTGCAGTGGTTGCACAAATGGTTTGATTGCTACCGGCATTTGCAGTGGTTGGCGAAGCATCTCTGATGATAGCAACAGTTGAAGTTGATGCTGCGCAAATACCATTGGATATTGTCCACTGAAAAATATTAGTACCAGTGCCTAAGGCAGTTAATCCGGAAGTTGGCGAAGTGTTTGTTGTAATTAATCCTGAACCGGATATCAAGGTCCATAATCCTGTACCAACCAGCGGCGTATTGCCTGCAAGTGTTGCAGTTGTTGCGCAAACGGTTTGATTAGATCCGGCATTAGATGTTGTTGGAAAATTATCGCGAGTAATAAATACTGTATCTGACATTGGCGCACAGCCACTACCGGCAATTCTCCAAACAAATTTATTTAAACCAACACCTAAAGCGGTAACGTTAGATGTTGCGGAATTTATATTTGCAAAAGTACCCGCCCCTGCCAATACACTCCAGGTGCCAGTTCCGTTGGTTGGTGTATTTGCAGCCATAGCAACCGATGTTGCACAAACCGTTTGATCTGCACCGGCTGAAGGAATGGAAAGTATATTTCCGCATCCGCATTTAGCCACAAAACAATTTGCACTCACATTGGTTCCCAACATAGTTTCTGTTGCAACTGCGGTTTGAAACACTGCTCTACCGCCATGTTCACCTCCAACATAAGCATCACCCAGATTATCTACCGCAATACCGTTACCATAATCTGCATTAACACTACCGGCTTTGGTAGCATATAAATTTCCTCCAGTAGTATTGTAAGAAGCTAAAAACACCTCATAACTCCCGGAGGTATTGATCACTGGACCTCCTGAGTTGACAAAATTCATAGAAACATCAAAAGGCCCCGTTATAAATAATTTGCCTGAAGCGTGATAATCGATCGAATTTCCATATTCAGTTCCTGCTGCACCTCCCTGTTCAGTTTTTGCCCATTGAAATAATCCCGTAGCATTACTCATGCTGGCTAAAAACATATCTTCATTAGCAGTTGATGTGGTAATGAATGTTGGTGTTGGATATTTAAAATTTGCATTCGTACGTGCACCTCCCGTAACGTAAACATTTGAAGCATCGATGGTAATACCACGACCACGATCCAAACCATTTGATGAAATATTATTTGCCCAATTACCAACACCTGTTTGACTGAACGCAAAAACACCAACATCACCGGCAGCCGGGGCTGTTTGAGCGGATAGAATTGTACCTGTTGAAACACCTGTACTGTGATAAACTGTACAATTGTTGTAATAATCACCAACCACATATACACTGTTTGTGCTCGCAACAATATCGTATCCTGCATCCTGGGCAGCGCTTTCGGCAGTAGCTACCCATTGCACTACACCGGCTGTTGTATATTTTGCAACAAATATATTGGTATTTGCACCTACAAAACCTTTATTAATTACAGTGGCATTTGTTGATGTGAAATTAGCATTACCGGTTATGGCACCGGTAACATAAACGCCATTTGCATCCGCATAAATTCCCAAGCCTTGATCTAGGCCTGAACCACCGGCCCTAACAACCCATTGAAATGTTCCTGCAGAATTGAACTTCGCAATAAAAATATCTTGCGAAGCAACTGAAGATGTTAAGTTTGCAGCAGGACCTATCGGGTTAAAGTTACAGGTTCCATCGAAGTATCCGGTAATGTACACATCGCCTGTATTTTGTTGCACACAAACAGAGTTAGGAACGTCAGTACCTGTACCACCAAGTCTGCGAGCCACCAAAGCAACACCTGCAGTGCTATACTTCACCAGAAAGCCATCCGTTCCGCTGATCACATTCAATCCCCATTCCGTTAAATTGCTTGTTGCATAATTACCGGTTATCCAAACATCTCCATTTGATTTTAAAACAGACACATCATTAACACGTTGAATACCATTAGCTCCTGCATGCCGCGCCCAATTCCAAAATGGCGCTTGAGAATACAATTGCTCGGTAAAAAAAACACCGAATAGAATCAAAAGATATTGTATGTACTTTTTCAATTGTATTTTAACCCCATAAAGATAAAATAATGCTCACTAAAACCTATTAATTTTAGATAAAAATCATATTTTAATAGATAAAATTTTAGATTATTTTATTTTCACTAAAATATTGACAGTCAATTGTTTAAAAAACAGAAAGAATAAGACCTAAATTTGAAGCAGTGAAATGCCGTTCTTTCTTACTAAACTACATGTATCCCCGAGTAAAAAATCATACTTTTTTATCCCATTTTCTTCCAATTATCTTCAATTATGTTAAAGTAGAATTTTCAAAATTTCAATAATCACTCCAACCAAAAAAATTATTCTTAATTTAGGAACCTTTAAAACCAATTTTTATGAAAGGAATAATTTTAGCAGGAGGCTCTGGCACACGTTTGCATCCATTAACATTAGCAATGAGTAAACAAATGATGCCCATTTACGATAAACCCATGATCTATTATCCATTATCCGTTCTGATGATGGCTGGTATCCGTGAGATCCTTATCATATCTACGCCGCACGACCTTCCTAACTTTGAAAAATTACTAGGAACCGGCGAACAAATTGGTTGTAAATTTTCATACAAAGTTCAGGAAGTACCAAATGGATTAGCACAAGCTTTTGTTTTAGGTGAAGAATTTATAGGAAAAGATAAAGTTGCTTTGATACTTGGAGATAATATTTTTTACGGCGTTGGCTTAGGCCGTATGTTACAAACCATCAATGATCCCGATGGTGGTGTTGTTTTTGCTTACCATGTGAGTGATCCTGAACGCTATGGTGTTGTTGAGTTTGACAAACAAAATAATGTTCTATCAATTGAAGAAAAACCAAAGGAACCGAAAAGTAATTACGCTGTACCCGGCTTATATTTTTACGACAACAGCGTAGTTGATATTGCAAAAAATTTAAAACCTAGTCCGCGCGGCGAATACGAAATTACCGACGTGAACAAAGAATATTTAAAGCGCGGAAAATTAAAAGTAAGCATTATGGACAGAGGTACTGCCTGGTTAGATACCGGTACATTTGCCAGTTTAATGCAAGCCGGACAATTTGTGCAAGTGATCGAAGAGCGTCAAGGTTTAAAGATCGGTTGTATTGAAGAGGTTGCTTACAAAATGAAATATATCAATAAGGATCAATTGATCAAAGTTGCTACACCGTTGACAAAGAGTGGTTACGGAACTTATTTATTGGATATGGCAAAACAAGCTGAAGATTAATTTGTTCTACATTTTTTAAAAGAACAAACACGTGAAAATTTTCGAAAATCATTACAAGCTTTTTAATGCGCATATTGAGAACTACAAGCAAAATTTGAGTTCGAAAACGCCTAAAGAATTATACGAACCTGAAAATTACATTCTATCATTAGGTGGTAAACGCGTTAGGCCCTTGCTTGCTTTAATGGCATGCGAATTATTTGGCAATGAAGCTTCATGCGCTTTAAATTCGGCACTTTGCGTTGAGCTTTTCCATAATTTCTCGTTGATACATGATGATATTTTAGATAATGCACCGTTACGCAGAAATCAGCAAACAGTACATGTAAAGTGGAACACCAACATTGCAATTTTAAGTGGCGATGTGATGCTTGTAAAAGCATTTGAAATTCTTCAAAATTATCCTACCGATGAATTTGCACAACTATCAAAAGTATTCAGTAAAACCGCTATTGAAGTGTGTGAAGGTCAGCAATGGGATATGAATTTTGAATCAATGAATGATGTAAGTGTTCCTGATTACATTCACATGATCACCTTTAAAACAGCAGTATTACTGGGTTGCAGCCTTCAAATGGGTGCCATTAATGCCGGCGCAAAAACCGAAGATCAATTACACATTTATGAATTTGGTAAACATTTAGGTATTGCATTTCAATTATTGGATGATATGTTGGATGCTTATGCGATCGATAAGGATAAATTCGGGAAACAAGTTGGTGGCGATATTATTTCAAACAAAAAAACATTTTTGTTACTTAAAGGATTTGAATTAGCAGATCAAAAACAAAAAACTGCACTAAATGAATTGCTTAAGATCAATGAAGACAAATCTGAAGAAAAAGTTAAAGGCGTTATTAATTTATTTAATGAATTAGGCGTGAAAGCCTTGTGTGAAGCAGAAGCCGACAAGCATACCAAAATTGCATTGGATCATTTAGAAAAAATCAATGCGCCAAAAGAAAAAATAGAACTGCTACGTTCATTCGCCATCGAATTATTAAACCGAACTGTATAATGATACAATTTGAAGATTATAAACATAGTTTACCTATTCAAATTCGTTTTAGTGATATTGATAAGATCAATCATGTGAACAACGCTTGCTACTTAAATTATTTTGAAACCTCGCGCGTACATTATTTTGATACAGTATTTAAAGGCCGCAACGATTGGGACACACAAGGCTTTGTATTAGCACGAAACGAGATCAATCACCTTGTACCTATCCATTTGAATGATTCTATTTTTTGCTTAACACGCGTTATAAAATTGGGATCAAAAAGTTTAACGCTTAAAAATGCCATCTTAAAAAAAGTTGGCGACAATTATATTGAATGCGCTAATGGTATTGGCATTTTGGTTGCCATGAATTATAAAACCCATGAAAGTATTTTTTTGCCTGAAGATTGGAAGGCAATGATCGAAGAATATGAAAAATAAACAATCCAAATTGAAAAGCCCCATTAGATCTGGGGCTTTTTTATGTCTTAAAAAAAGAAAAAAGCCTCTCAAATGAAAGGCTTTCTTTTACTCGTCGGGGTGGCCAGATTCGAACTGACGACCTCCACATCCCAAATGTGGCGCGATACCGGGCTACGCTACACCCCGAGTTCTCAAAAATTGAGAGTGCAAATATAGCTATTTTTTACTTTCTGCAAAAAAATATTAATATTTAATTTCGGGCACTATAATTGCATCTGCCAGCATAAAATAAATCGTATTTTTGACGGATGATTAATGAGCAAATTCTTATACTTGATTTTGGTTCGCAATACACCCAGCTTATTGCCCGCCGATTGCGCGAATTGAACGTTTATTGTGAGATCCATCCCTACAACAAAATACCTTCATTAAATTCTAATATAAAAGGTGTTATTTTAAGTGGTAGTCCTCATTCTGTTAGAGAAGAAAATCCTTTAAAACCGGATCTTACTAACATCAAAGGAAAATTGCCTTTGCTTGGTGTATGCTATGGCGCACAATTTTTGGCGCATTTTTTTGGTGGCGAAGTTGGCAAATCAAACACACGCGAATACGGAAGAGCTAATTTAAAGTTTGCCGATAATCAAAATCCATTATTCAAAAGCATTTCGCAAAACTCGCAAGTGTGGATGAGTCATGGTGATACCATTGTAAATATCCCTTCAAATTATAAGATCATTGCAAGCACGCACGATGTAAAGGTTGCAGCTTTTGCAATTGAGAATGAAAAGTCATTTGGTATTCAGTTCCATCCCGAGGTATACCATAGTACCGAAGGCACACAATTACTAAAAAACTTCGTATATGATATTTGCGGTTGCTCAGGAAACTGGACACCTGCTTCTTTCATTGATGATACCATTGCTTCTCTTAAAAAACAATTGGGCGATGATAAAGTAATTTTAGGATTAAGCGGTGGAGTTGATAGCAGCGTTGCAGCTATGTTATTACACAAGGCCATTGGATCAAACTTGCATTGCATATTTGTTGACAACGGTTTGCTTCGTAAAAATGAATTTGAAAGTGTATTAGATTCATACAAACACATGGGTTTAAACGTAAAAGGTGTTAATGCTAAAAATTTATTTTACGATGCGCTAAAAGGTATTTCTGATCCGGAGCAAAAACGCAAAGCCATTGGTAAAGTGTTTATTGATGTGTTTGACAGCGAATCAAAATTAGATAAAGAAGCAAAGTGGTTAGGACAAGGAACTATTTACCCGGATGTGATCGAAAGTTTGAGTGTAAAAGGTCCTTCTGCTACAATCAAATCGCATCATAATGTTGGTGGTTTGCCTGATTACATGAAGTTACAAGTTGTAGAACCATTGCGTAGTTTATTTAAAGATGAAGTTCGTCGTGTTGGTAAAGCTTTAGGTTTAGATGAGAATATTTTAAATCGTCATCCATTCCCTGGCCCTGGTTTAGCAATCAGAATACTTGGAGATATTACAGAGCAAAAAGTTAAGATCCTCCAAGAAGTAGATGCCATTTTTATTGATGGTTTAAAGAACCACGACCTATACAAAGATGTTTGGCAAGCAGGTGCTATTTTATTGAATGTACAAAGTGTTGGTGTGATGGGAGATGAACGTACATACGAAAATGTAGTGGCATTAAGAGCTGTTTCAAGTACAGATGGTATGACTGCAGACTGGTGCCATTTACCATATGAGTTTTTGGCTAAAATGAGTAATGAGATCATTAACAAAGTAAGAGGTGTGAACCGTGTTGTATATGATATCAGCTCAAAACCACCTGCAACCATTGAGTGGGAATAATAGAAGTTGTATAAGTAAAATTAATTTGCATTTAATCTGTTTTGAAGTTGATCGTTAAACCTAAATATTTTCTTTTTTTTATTTTTTTGCTTTGTGGCTTTGCCTTGTTTTCTCAAACAAAGTCTACCAACATTCAAACACTTAACGGAAAAAAATATTATTTACATAAGATCGAAAAAGGACAAAGTCTTTATTCTATTTCAAAGCTCTATCAGGTAAAGTTAGATGATATTTATGCCGAAAACCCGGAACTTAGAGATGGCACAAAAGCTAATCAGGAAATAAAGATCCCTTTTCTTTCGGGCGACACAAAATCAACTGCTACGCCTACTCTTTCACAAACAACACCAACTATCAGCACAAGCAATCTTCCGGTAGATACGTTAAAATACAACACCTATCGCGTATCTAAAGGTGAAACCGTTTATGCGATCACAAAAAAGTTCAATCTTTCAGCAGAATACTTTGAAAAACTTAACCCTGGTGCAAAAGCCGGATTAAAAGAAGGTCAGCTTGTTGCCATTGGCGAAAGAACGATCACTAAGGTAAATTCATCTCAGGTTTATACTGCTACCATTAAGCCACGCACCGATTCGGTTGTTCCAATTAAAGTTAATTTGCCTAAAAAAACAAACTATAATGTTTCATTGATCTTACCATTTAAATTAAATCAAATTGATGCGATAGACCCTTCAGCAATTGTTAAGTCTAACATGAACTTTCCTCAGATAAGTGCGCTTGCAATTGACTTTTATTTGGGTTTTAAACATGCCATTGATTCTTTGAGATCAAAAGACTTTGATGTGAAAATTGATCTGCAAGACCTTGATGACAAAGACTCAATTAACCTTATATCGATCCTAAACACCTTAAATGCAAAGCAAACCGATTTTATTTTTGGTCCGCTTTATGCAAATGGCTTTAAAACCATTTCACAACGTGCAAAAGAACTCAATATTCCAATTGTTTCGCCAATCACTCAGCAAAACAAATTTTTATTTGATAATGTATACGCATCAAAAACCAATCCATCGCAATACACCATGCTTGAGTCTTTAGCAGATTACATCTTAGATTCTATCAAACCTAAAAAAGCGAAGGTCATTTTAAATATCTCTTCAGAAAAAGATGCTAAGGAAATGGGATTTGTAAAAGCATTTAAACAATATTACAATGAAAAAGCACGGAAATTAGGATATGGTTTAAAAGACACCGTGTTTGTTTCGAAAGGAATTGAAGGAATAAAAAAGAATTATGCTGAGGGAATGAAGAATGTTGTTGTTTCGTTAAGCAATAACCAGGTTTTGATTACCGACTTTACAACACAACTGAATTTATACGCGAATAAAAAAGATTTCACCCTTTGTGGATGGCAATCTACCACCGGTATTGATAATATTGATCAGGAATATTTGAATTTATTGAATTACACTTTTCCAGCCGCTAACAACATCACTAATTTAAAAGCATACACAAGTATTATTCCAAAATATCAAGCCGTACAAAACACCTACCCGAGTGAGTTTTACTTTATAGGTTTTGATATTGCCATGTACTATTTAAAGAATTTAAAAACATTTGGTCCCGAATTTGTATTTCGCCTTAATGAATTACCGTCCGAAAGTAATTACATGCGTTTTAAATTTACGCGACCTGATAACTCCACCGGATTCGACAACAACGGTATTTATATTTTTAAATACGCTAACTATCAGTTAGTAGAAACAGGATGGAAATAAATAAGGAAAACATTTCGGCCTGGTTAAAAGATCTCCAGAATTCTATTTGTTCGGCACTTGAAACTGCTGATGGTAACGGAAAATTTAGTGTTGAGAATTGGACCCGTGAAGAAGGTGGCGGCGGCATTTCGCGCGTGATCAAAGATGGCGAAGTACTGGAAAAAGGCGGAGTGATGTTTAGTGCCGTGCATGGCGATGCGCCTGATTTTTTATTCAAAGAAAAAGAACACGCGGTATCGTCAGAAAAGATCAATAAACCTAAATTTTTCGCAACAGGGGTTTCAATAGTTCTCCATCCGAAAAATCCGATGGTGCCTATCATTCACATGAACATCCGTTATTTTGAAATGAATAATGGCGTGAAATGGCTTGGTGGTGGTATAGACCTCACACCTCATTACATTATCGAAAATGATGCAAAATTTTTTCATGGCGAATTAAAAAAAGTGTGTGATAAACATCACGCTAACTATTATTCTCAATTTAAAAAATGGGCCGATGATTACTTTTTTATCACCCATCGCAACGAAACCAGAGGTATAGGCGGTATATTTTTTGATCGTTTAAATTCAAGTGATGAAATGAACTTTGAAAAGAATTTTGCTTTTTGGCAGGATATTGGAAAAGCCTTTGCGCCAATTTATGTAGAACTTATGAATCGCAATAAGAACAAGCCTTTCAATGATCAAAATAAACAATGGCAATTATTGCGTAGAGGAAGATATGTAGAGTTTAATTTAGTGTACGATAAAGGCACTAAATTTGGCTTAGAAACCAACGGGCGTATCGAATCGATATTAATGAGCTTGCCAAAATTTGCTTCATGGGAATACAACTTCCAACCCGAAAAAAACTCTGAAGAAGAAAAGACTTTAGGTCTGCTTAAAAAAGATATCCATTGGGTTTGATCAGATCTCTTTCAAGATCATTTTCTCCACCTCTTCCGAATCCCACTTATTCTCAATATCAGGCAAAGCCATGATCTTATCCATGATCAATTGCTGGCGTTTTCCTTCACTTAAGGCTTTGCTGTAACGTATATGCGGACTATAAGTCACCATGCTGTATAACGGGATCCATTTCTCCGGATATTTTTCATTGAAACGCGCCTCAATTTTCTTTTGCAATAAAAACTTAGGATCGGCGGTTTTATCGCGCATCTCAATAAAATTACCAATGGCCAGGTCGGCAATGGCATCACCATCAGGTTTGCGTAATTCCTGGTATTCCGGTAAAATTTTATCCCAATTCTCATTGTGTTTTGATATCAGATCATTTAAAACAACACAATCCTCAAATCCGCAATTCATTCCTTGTCCGTAAAAAGGCACAATGGCATGAGCGGCATCACCTATCAACGCCACTTTATTATCAAATACCCAAGGGAAACATTTTACCGTAACTAAAGAAGATGTAGGATTATGAAAGAAATCGTTAAGCAAACTCGGCATTAAAGGAACGGCATCCGGAAATTCACTTTCAAAAAATGCTTTCACATCTGCCTGTGTTTTTAAATTAGCGAATGATTTTTCGCCTTCAAAAGGTAAGAAAAGGGTACAAGTAAAATTACCGTCCGGATTTGGTAAAGCGATCATCATAAAACTACCACGTGGCCAAATATGTAAGGCGTTCTTCTCCATTAAAAATTTCCCATTCTCGTCCGGAGGAATGATCAATTCTTTATAGCCGGCCTCAATGTAATGCTGATTGTACTCAAAACGATCGGAGGTTAATTGCATATTCAATCTGCTGGCAGCAAAAGCTCCATCAGCACCAAATATCAGATCACTTTTATCCTTTACAATATCTTTGGTAACATTATGTTCAAATACCGATATCATTTCTTTACGATCGATCTCTAAACAACGTTCTTCAAAATGCAATTTTACATTTGGTTGTTCTTCCGCCAGGTCCATCAACTTCATGTTTATCTCTGCACGGCTTACCGAATAAATTGCCTGATCATTTTTACCATAAGGTTGGTAAGCTGTTGAACCATCTTTGTGATGAATGTATCTGCCATACATAGGAATCGCGATCTTTCGGATCTCATCAGCAATTCCAACACCTTCCAAACCCTTCCAACCTCTGTCACTTAAAGCCAAATTTATGCTGCGCCCTGCGCTGATCAATGCACTGCGCATATCCTGACGGCGCTCAAACACATTAACTTTGTAGCCGCGTTTTGCTAAATAAATACTTAATAACGATCCTACTAAACCTGCTCCTACGATAGTGACTTTTTTTGACATAACTCAGTTGTTTTAAGCTTAAAACTCGTGTTTGTAAGCCATTAAAGGCTAAAATACGCATTTTTTATATTTATGCAGTAAACAGTTGAAACAAAAAAATAGTTTAAAATAATTTTTAACTTTACTAGATGCTTCAAGCCTTTGCAGCCAATATCGTTTCCCGAAATTTATTCACACCAGAACAAAATATTTTAGTTGCGGTTAGCGGAGGTATTGATTCAATGGTGCTTTGCGACCTTTTATTAAGTTCAAAATACACATTTGGAGTAATACATTGTAATTTTAAATTACGTGGGGCTGAATCGGATGATGATGAGCAGTTTGTAAAAAACTATTGCACTACTAATAACCTTCCATTTTTTTCAAGATCGTTTGATACTTTAGCATACGCCAATGAACATTCCGTATCTATCCAAATGGCAGCACGCGATTTGCGTTATGCTTATTTTAAAGAACACATGCTTGATCACAATTTTGATGTTTTGCTAACTGCCCACCATTTGAATGATCGAATTGAAACGTTCTTTATCAATTTAACACGAGGCACGGGAATAAATGGATTAAAAGGCATTGAAGAAAAACGGAATCATATTGTAAGACCATTGTTAGCATTTAGCAAGGAGGAAATTTTAAAATACGCACAGGATCATAACGTTAATTACCGAAACGACAGTTCAAACAAAGAAGATAAATACCAGCGGAATTTCATTCGTCATCACATTGTTCCAAAATTTAAAGAGTTAAACCCTTCGTTTGAGGCCATTATGCTAAAGGAGTTGGATCGGTTAAAAGAATATAACCTTATCTTGAACAAGCACTTTGAGCAAGAGATACAAAAGATCTGTATCGCAACAGAGAATGGTATTAAAATAGATATTGATCTTTTGAAAAAAAGTGAAACACCCGAAATATTGCTTTTTGAAACCATTAAAGAATTTGGATTTAATTCAAAAGAGATCGAGAAGATATTACAAAGCACAGAAAATATTTCGGGTAAATTATTTAAGAGTGAAACCCATGAGCTTATAAAAGACAGGGATTTTTTGATCATAAATAAATTGGAAACAAACCAAAATCAAGAAACACAGATCACAAAAGATCAAAAAGAAATTGAAACACCAATTAAGCTAAAACTTCAAATGGTACCAAAGTTTGAATTAGAAAATAAAAGTTCTGTTGCCTATGTTGACGCTGAAAAACTGGCCTACCCGCTAACGATACGTAACTGGCAAATTGGCGATAAATTTAAGCCATTAGGCATGAACGGATTTAAAAAAATAAGTGATCTGTTTGTGGATCTTAAAATGAATTACTTTGAAAAGAACAAAGTGCTTATTTTAGAGAATGGTAATAAAGAGATCATTTGGGTAATGGATAAACGACTTGACGATCGATACAAAATTACTGATCATACAAAAGAAATATTAAGACTGGAAATAATTGGAAACTAACCGCATCATATTTGAAGAAAAGCAATACATGGGGCACAACCGTTTAAGTATCCTTACGCGATCGGCATTGGCATTATTTTGTTTTCTTGGTTATTACTGGAGCGAAAATCCTAACCCGGTGCAAGTTTCATTTGTACGTATAGGTTCCTATCCTATTGAACACATTAATGAATCAGGTGATATTTTTTTTATTACCGGAATCTTGATCTTAATGCTTTCCGCAGGCTTAACATATATATTGCACATCCACACAAAAGTATATACAGGATACATTTTAATTGATGGATTTTGGACAACCAGAAAAGTAAAGATCGATCTAAATAACATTACCCATGTGCGAAAAAGCAGGTATAAAAGAAATATATTAAGGCGTGCAGTTTATAATTTACATAATAAGGGCATCATAAAATTTTACACCAGTGGCGAAGATTTTGTTGAATTAACGGACAATAGTGGTTTTGTTTACCGGATTGGAACTCACAGATCGTCAGAGTTTTACAGCTTAATTAAGGTTCAATTGGAGCAATTAAAAAAACAAAAATAAATGTAACCAATTATTTTTTTTTACGTTTAATAATATTAGATAAAGGAAAAATTATGATGTCTACTAAATTTGAACCTATTGAAAAAGAAATGATCGAAGGATTACGTTTTCCTTCGGAAGAGGTATTAACTGATAAAGAAAAAATTACAGAAAGAGAAGCCAATTTAAAGCGTGCCCTTACGCTTGGGAATTTAGAACATTCAAAAACAAAGATCTACTTTGAAGACGATAAAAGCATGAAAGTAGTTGAAACAACTGTATGGGGTGTAACCGATAAACGTATCATTTTAAAACACGGCGTTGTTATCCCTATCCATCGCGTGCACTTAATAAAAAATTGATCAGATAAATTTTTCAAGTGATTTTATCATCACGAATAAAAACGGACTAACAAACAGCAAACTGTCAAAACGGTCGAGTATACCGCCGTGGCCCGGCATGATATTGCCGCTATCCTTTACGCCTGCTTTACGCTTCATCCAACTTTCTACCAGATCACCAATTGTACCGAATATACCAATAAATAAGGCTATTGCAGGCCACAATACTGGTGAACTAAAGGTGTTATTTATATTTAATACAAAGCCTACACCAATTGTCAATAAAACGCCTATGATGGTTCCTTCCCAGGTTTTTCCGGGAGAAACTTTTTCGTACATCTTGTTCTTACCAAACAAACTCCCACCTAAATACGCAAACGTATCATTTGACCAGATCAATAAAATAATACCCAATACTTTAAAATAATTATACGTTGCCAATTGCTCAGTTATACCTTCGGGTGTGGATTGAATAGGTATTTGAACAAGCAAAGCAAAAGGCAAAATACAATACATGATACCGGCTATTGAATAAACAAACGAATGAAAAGGCTGCGTTGTTTCAGAAAATAAAAATTTAATGGCAATGGCAAAAGGCACAATATAAAGAAGGTTTTGTAAAAGATACAAAAATGGCAATTGCACAAATTGTTCATCAAAATGGCGCGCGTAAACAGAAATAAAACTGATAAAACCACCTAGCATACCAATTCCACGATATACCGTAACACCCAGTTTTTCTGAAAGATCATAAAACTCCTTTAATGCCCACATGGCAACAAAAAAGAAAAAGAAAAAGAAGGTATAATAATTAAGGTAAACTGCGCTAAGCAATACGATCACAAAAACCGCCGCCGATATACTTCGTACTTTAAGTGTATTTAGATCTAATGCCATTTGTATGCGAAGATACACTTTTACCGAATAAAATTAGAACATTTTAAAAGGATAAGATTTAAAATTAGCTATATTTACTCTGCTGAAATGGATGTGCTTTTAATAGATAATTACGATAGTTTTACGTACAACCTAGTTCATTTGATTGAACGAAAATCGGAACATCGTGTTATTGTTATAAAAAATGATGAAATTGATCTGAACTACGTTGATCAGTTTCAAAAGATCCTATTATCACCAGGACCAGGTTTGCCAAAAAATGCAGGTAAAATGCCGGAAGTAATTCAAACCTTTAAAAGATCAAAATCAATTTTTGGCGTTTGTCTTGGTTTGCAGGCCATAGGTGAAAATTTTGGAGCACAACTCAAAAACCTCGATCATGTAATGCATGGCATAGCTTCGCCAATTGAGATCACTTCTGAGGATACAATTTTTGAAGGGATACCAAAAAAAATAAATGTTGGCAGATACCATTCTTGGGTTGTAAATAAAAACAATTTACCAAATGAGTTACAGATCACATCCATAGATGAAAACGGCGAAATAATGGCACTAAAACATAAGGAACTTGATGTAAAAGGTGTTCAGTTTCATCCTGAATCGATTCTAACTGAGTATGGCGAACATTTGATGAATAACTGGCTAAACAATTAAACATGGCAAACACAAAAAACATACTGAGCAGCTTTAATGTTTATTTTGAAACAAATTCATTTACTCAACTCAATGCGTTTTTGAAGAAAAATAAATTTTCAAAAATTGTAGTGATCGCCGATAACAAAACGTTTGAGTTATGTTATCCTATTTTGGCTGAAAATTGTGTTGCTGTTCAATCAGCCGAGATCATTGAACTGGAAAGTGGCGAACAACATAAAACATTAGACACTTGTTTACTGGTATGGCAAACTTTAAGTGAATTGCAAATAGATAAAAATGCCTTGATCATTAACTTGGGTGGTGGTGTTATTACAGACCTTGGTGGATTTATTGCCAGTATCTATAAACGGGGTATTGCATTCATTCATATTCCCACCACATTGCTGGCCATGGCAGATGCCAGTGTAGGCGGTAAATGCGGTGTTGATCTGGGTAATATTAAAAATCAGTTAGGAACAATTACACAAGCTAATGCTGTATTCATCAATACACAATTTTTAAACACCTTACCTGCCAAACATTTAAAAAATGGAATGTCCGAGATCATAAAGATGGGATTGATAGCCGATAAGGGACTTTTAAAAACACTAAAAGAAAAGAAAAGTGATCTTGAATCAGTGATCAAAAAAAGTGTCTCCTTAAAATCTGCCATTGTAAAAAAAGATCTCAATGATAAAGGCATTAGAAAGATATTGAATTTCGGCCACACGATTGGTCATGCTATTGAAAGTGTTTTATTAGGAACAAAACAAGAGTTATTGCATGGTGAAGCGATAGCTATTGGCATGATCATTGAAGGATTTATTTCCTTTGATAAAAAACGGATCACAAAAACTGAATTAACCACCTTGCTCAATTTAATTCATCCGCACTACCCTTTGCTTCAGTTCAATAAAAAACAAATGAAACTGATCTATTCCTTCATGCAACAAGACAAAAAGAATGCGAATAACACCATTCGTATGAGTTTATTGAAAGGACTAGGCAATTGCACCTTTAATGATGAAGTTAATCAAACAGAAATTGAAAAAGCATTTGTAAACTACGTTACATTCATTGCAAGCTAATTCACATATTCCAAACATTCAATTACCAGGCTCAAAAAGCATCAGTAATCGTTTATTGATGATCAGGGCTATTGGTGAACTATCCTTTGAAATTGATAATTTTTCTGATAGTGATGATACACTTTCATTGATAAAGGTTTTGAACGAAATAAAAAATGACGCTTCGGAAATTGATATTCATCACGCCGGCACCAATATGCGTTTCTTGTGTTCTTATTTGGCAACACGGGTTGGAAAAACCTTTATACTCACAGGCAGTGAGCGCATGAAAGAACGTCCAATTAAAGAACTGGTAGACGTCTTGCGTTTGATCGGTGCCGAAATAAACTATTTGAATAAAGATGGTTATCCTCCCATTCAGATCACCGGTAAAAAATTAAACGCAACTACAATTCACATTGATGCCTCGGTAAGTTCCCAATTCATCTCCTCGTTGTTGTTGATCGCTCCTATATTTGAAAATGGATGCGAAATTGTTTTAAAAGGTGATGTGGTTTCACCGGGATACATCCACATGACCATTGAATTGATGCGTGTATTTGGAATTAAAGTTGAATGGATGAAGGATACCATTCAAGTTGAAAAAGGATCTTATAAAACTCCAAGATCAAATATCTTTAATGAATCAGACTGGAGTGCGGCCGGGTATTTTTATAATGCTTTACTTTTTTCTGGTTTGAAAGAAATAAAATTAAGTGGTTTAATACAAAACTCCATCCAGCCGGACTCAGTTACTGCTAAACTTTTTACACCTTTTGGAATTGATACGATTTTTGAAAAAGATGTCATCGTTCTTAAAAAACAAACAAGTTCAATTTCATACTTTGAATACGATTTTACTGATTGTCCGGATATTGCCCAAACCCTTGCTGTTACTTGTGTTGGAACGGGTATTAAAGCCAAACTTTCCGGTTTAAGAACATTAAAAATAAAAGAGACCGACCGAATTAGTGCTTTAAAAAATGAACTTGAGAAATTTGGAGCAGAAGTAATTGTTACAGCTGATTCATTAGAAATTAATAAGATTGATAAAGCTAATATGAAGGAAACAATAACAGTTAAAACCTATAACGACCACCGCATGGCCATGAGTTTTGCTGCGTTTAAATTTATATATCCGAACTTGCAAATAGAAGATGATCAGGTGGTTTCCAAATCGTTTCCGCAATTTTGGAATGAACTTAAAAAATTGGACAAATGAGATATATTTTAATTCCACTTTTATTCTTACTAAATCAACTTTTTGCCCAAAGCAGTTTAAGCGGCAATCTCATTGATGACGATACAAAAGAACCAATCCCCTTTGCATCCGTTGGCAGTTAACTAACAAAAGCAGCGGTACTTACCAATGAAAAAGGTGAATTCAAATTAATTTTACAAAATTATTCTGAATCAGATTCCATCAAATTCTTTGCTATCGGTTATTATGAATACACGGTTTCAATTAAAGATCTGAATAAACCAAAACAATTTAAATTAAAAGCAAATGCTGTTTCGTTAGATGAAGTTCAAGTAAGTGCCAAAAAATTATACAACAAAAAATTAGGCATCAGTAATTACGATAAACGAAATTGTTCGGGTTTTATTGATCTTGAAAACAATTGGAAAGGCGTTGAAACTGGGATCAGGCTTCCTAACAGTGATCATAAGCGTTTGCAAGTGAAAGATTTTAGTTTTTATATTATTAAAAATACCATTAAGGATACGCTTACCTTTCGTTTGAATTTTTATTCATCTAACCAATATTATCCAACGCGTAATATCCTTAAAAAACCAATTATTTTTAAAACCGCGATAAAACAAGGTGAATTTAAACTAGACCTAATGGACTATAACATTATAGCTTACGACGATTTTTATGTGAGTGTGGAATGTTTAATGGATAAAGTAAGCATCAACGATTTTTGTTTTGCGGGTGAAAATTCAGAACCATCATACGTGCGCGAAAACGCAATTCATAAATGGAAGAAAATACGAGGAGGAGGCGCTGCTTTTAATGTAACGGTGCTTTATTCGAAAAAGGACTAAACTTTTTCTTTCAGATATTTACCGGTAATACTTTTTTTACATTTCACCAGTTCTTCCGGCGTGCCTTCAAACACAACATAGCCGCCTTCGTCGCCACTTTCCGGACCAAGATCAATAACCCAATCAGCACATTTGATCACATCCAAATTATGTTCGATCACTAATATCGAATGGCCTTTTTTGATCAAAGCCTCAAACGACTTCAACAGTTTAGCCACATCATGAAAATGCAAACCGGTTGTTGGTTCATCAAATACAAATAAAACCGAATTGGCATTGGCGCCCATCGATAAAAAAGTAGCCAGTTTAATACGTTGTGCTTCACCACCACTTAAGGTGCTGCTGCTTTGCCCTAAATGAACATAACCCAAACCAACCTCTTGTAGAGGTTTTAATTTTTCTACGATCTTTTGCGCGGTTTTATTCTTATCATCATTGCTAAAAAACTCGATCGCTTCATCAATGGTCAGTTCTAAAATATCAGAAATGGTTTTTCCTTTGTATAAGATCTCTAATGTATCTGCTTTAAAACGTTTGCCTTTGCAAGCTTCACACGGCAATTGAATATCAGCCATGAATTGCATCTCCACCGTAATGGTTCCTTCGCCCTGGCATATTTCGCATCGGCCACCATCCACATTAAAACTAAAATGTCCGGCTTTATAGCCACGTAATTTTGCTAATCCTTGTTCGCTGTATAAGGTTCTGATCTCATCGTATGCTTTTGTATACGTTACCGGATTACTGCGCGATGATTTACCGATCGGATTTTGATCAACATATTCAATTTGTTTGATCTGCTTTAAACTTCCACCTACGATATTCGCGTGATCTACATTTGCAAAATAACCGTCCAAATATTTCTGCACGCGCGGCACCAATGCTTTTTTAACCAAAGTAGATTTTCCCGAGCCGCTCACACCTGTTACACAACATAACATGTTCAGCGGAAACTTCACCGAGATGTTCTTCAAATTGTTATAGGTCACATCTTTCACCTCAATAAATTCTTTGAACTTACGGCGAGCAAATGGTACTTCAATTTTTAACTGATTGGTTAAATATTTTGCAGTGTAACTTTCTTTGCTTTTCATAAGTTCGCTATGCGTACCTTGAAAAACAAGCTTACCGCCTTTGGTACCGGCTTCTGGACCGATATCTATCAATACATCCGCTGCACGCATGATCTCTTCATCATGTTCCACAACAATCACCGTATTACCTTGACGTTGCAACTCGCGTAAAACTTTTATCAATCGTTCGGTATCACGAGAGTGTAATCCAATACTTGGTTCATCTAAAATATATAAACTTCCAACCAAGCTGCTGCCAAGTTGTGTTGCCAAATTGATACGCTGACTCTCGCCACCACTCAAGGTATTTGCCACACGGTTCAACGAGAGATAATTCAAACCCACATCCATCAAATACTGCAAACGGTTATTGATCTCTATCAACAAACGCTTTGCTATCTTTTCATCTGACTCCGATAATTTTAAATGCTTAAAAAATTGTTGTGCTTCCGAAACCGGCATTAAAATAATATCGCGCAAACACATCTCACCTATCTTCACATAATTCGCGTCTTTTCTTAAACGCGTTCCTTCGCAATCCGGGCAATTGGTCTTGCCCCTGTAACGCGCCAACATCACACGATACTGTATCTTGTAGCTTTCCTTTTCCAGCATTTTGAAAAAGGCATTGATACCTTCAAAATGTTCGTTGCCTTTCCAAAGCAGATCGTATTGCGCCTTTGTAAGTTCAACTATTGGCTTATGTACCGGAAAATTAAATTTGTGCGCACTTTTTACCAGTTGATTTTTATAATAACTCATGGTCTCGCCATTCCAGCAAGCTACTGCGTTATCAAATACACTAGCGCTTTTGTTTGGTATCACCAGATTCGGGTCAATACCAATGATACTTCCAAAGCCTTCACACGTTTTACATGCGCCAATTGGATTATTGAACGAGAAAAAATTAACGCTTGGTTCTTCAAATGAAATACCATCCGCTTCAAATAAATTACTGAAATAATGCGTTGCTTGTTTTCCCTTTTCATCTTCAATGATCACATCGCACTCGCCATTACCTTCGTAAAAGGCTGTTTGCACGCTATCCGAACAACGGTTCATCAGATCCTCATCATTTGCCTGAACAATGATGCGATCGATCAATAATAAAACTTCAGTTCCTTTTTTTATTTTTTTAAGATCAAGGTCAGAGATCTTTTTTATTTCATCATTAATTATAACCCTCGAAAAACCTTGCTGATTCAATAATTCAAGCTGTTTAGATACGGTGCGATCTTTTTTATCGGCTAACTTCACCGTGATCAAGGCTTTGGTTTCCGGTTTTTGATCCATTATAAAATCAACCACATCACTGATCTTATGGCGCTTCACCAATTTTCCGGAAACCGGACTATAGGTTTTACCAATTCGCGCGAACAATAATTTTAAGTAGTCATAAATTTCGGTAACTGTTCCCACTGTTGAACGCGGGTTACGTGAAACCACTTTTTGTTCAATAGCAATTGCCGGTGAAATGCCTTTTATATAATCAACCTGTGGTTTTTCTAAACGGCCCATAAATTGGCGCGCATAGGCAGATAAACTTTCCACATATCGTCGCTGCCCTTCAGCATATAAAGTATCAAAAGCTAAAGTTGATTTTCCTGAGCCAGATAATCCGGTGATCACAATTAATTTATTGCGCGGTATAACCACATCAATGTTCTTTAAATTATGCAATCGCGCACCCTTTATAATAATGTGGGTTTTGGCGTCTACTTTAGAAATATCGATAACAGATGACATATTTAACAAAATTAGGGCTTAATTTGGATTGGATAAACATTCATTCACTCAATAAGACTAACATTTTACTCAAAAAATGGTTGTTTTAACAGTCAAGATTTTTGGATAATTGGGTATTTGGACTATATTTGCCATATAACTCTAAAACGTATTGCCCATAGAATAGACATTTACTAGCAAAAACAGAACTTTAATTTAAAGCAAGTAATATCATGTCTATTCAATCATTAACTGATCATCAATTAGTTGAATTATACCTACAAGGTAACGAAAAGGGCTTAGAAACACTTTTACATCGTCACAAAGCAAAACTCTTTTCAAGTATTTTACTTATTGTTAAAGATAGAGCTTTAGCAGAGGATGTGTTTCAGGATACATTCGTGAAAGTGATCACCACCTTAAAAAAAGGTCAGTATAACGAAGAAGGTAAATTTTTACCATGGATCTATCGCATATCGCGCAACCTGATCATTGATCATTTCCGTCGCGTTAAAAAAATGCCGCCGGCTGCAGTATATTATAATGAGGATGGGGAAGAATTACATCCGTTGGATATGGTAGCGCAGCATCAAGATGTTTACCAAACAGATGAAGAAAATAAAAAACGCAAGAACAATATTCGTGAACTGATCCATCAATTACCGGCTGATCAGCGCGAGGTTGTGATCATGCGTACGTATTACGATATGAGTTTTAAAGAAATAGCCGATGTGACCAATGTATCCATCAATACCTCATTAGGTCGTATGCGTTATGCTTTAATTAATTTAAAGAAAATGATCGAAGAAAGAAAAGTAGAAGTGATGTTGTAATTACAAATTCAGATATAAAAAAAGCACTGTAAAAACTACAGTGCTTTTTTATTTTAATAACGTTCTTTTTTTATCTCATTAAAGTTACATCACCGTTCTTTTTCACGGTTCGGTTGTTATAAAGGTCTACTTCCAATGTCCATACATAAACACCAACCGGTTGCTCTACCCCATTCTTTGTACCATCCCAACCATTGGTTTGATCGGTGGTCTCAAATATCTTCTCGCCCCAATTGTTGTATACTCTGAATATCATCTTATTAAATGGTCCGCCTTTTACAAATAATTTATCGTTTGCGCCATCTCCGTTTGGTGTAAAGCCTGTTGGTACCTGTGGTATCAAGTTAACCTCAATTGTCTTTCTTACCGTATCGGTACAACCTGCATTATCCACTACCGTTAAGGTCACATAATATAAACCACCGTTTTGGTAACTGTGTGTTGGCGCCTGACCCGAGCCTGTTGCCTCATCACCAAAATTCCACAACCAGGTTACAATACTACCATTTGGTGTAGAGAAGTCAGAATAATAAACCGGCTCCTGTGCAACGGTTGGATTATTGGTCATACCAAACTCTGCATTTGGTTTTGGATTTACCATTACCGCCTTGGTGATACTTGCCGTACATTGTGTTACCGGTGAACTTACCGTTAGATCAACATTATACGGACCAGCAGCAGTGAACACAATGTTGGTTGGTGTTTGTGCCGTTGATGTATTTGGATTAGCTGTTGGACCAAAGAACCAAGTGAAGTTTCCGTTGGCCGGTAACGAACTGTTTGTAAATGCCGTGAATAAACCAACGCATGAATTGCTTGCGCTAAAGTCTGGTATTGGTAAGGTATTAATGGTAATACGTTTACTTACTGTATCGCTACAAGAGATATTCATAGAGTTTGTTCCTACCACCGTAAAGGTTACTAGATAAAGTCCAGGATTGGTATAAGTTGTTTGAGCCGAGCCGGTAACAATGGATGTAAAGCCATTACCAAAGTTCCAGTTCACTGCTGTGATGGTTGTATTATTAGTGGTAGAGATATTATTAAAGCCTACCGGATCGCCTACGCAACGTTTGGTTGAAAAACTAAAGTTTGCCTTTGGTGATTCAACAAAGGTAGCCACAAACGATTTGATACTCGATGGACAACTGATACCGGCAACCGTTGCACTGGATAAAGTGATGGTGACACTGCCCGCAGACACATCGCCATTACTTGGGAAATATTGTCCACCTAATGATGTATTACTTGGTGTAAAGGTTCCTGTTCCACTACTGCTCCATACACCTGCATTTGTATAACCGCTAACTGAACCATTTAATTGGATAGGTGCAAACTGACAAACGCCCGTTGATGCATTTACCGTTAATAATGGTAATTTGATAATAGCTACTCTTACCGTATCACTCACCGAAGGACAGAATCCACCGCTTGAGTTAACATAGAAGGTGATCGATCCATTGATCGTATCGTTTTGACTCACCTGATAGTTTGATGATGCCGGTGGTACCGGTGTAAAGGCTCCTGTTCCGTTGGTGGTTGACCATGTAGCTGCTGTTGCACCGCCGCCTGATACCGCACCATTTAAGGTGATGTTGGTGTTACTGGCGCAAATAGTGAAGTTAGGACTAACCGTTAAAGTTGGTTTTGGTTGAATGTTGATCACCATATTATCACTCACATTTGAACACAAACCTGAGTTATCTATAGCCGATAAGGTTAACGTTAATGATGGTAATAATAGATCGCCGGGACTAAAGTTATATACCACATTTAAAGAGTTACTCGATGGGGTAAAGATACCTGTTCCACTTGAGGTCCATAAATAGTTTAAGTTACTACCCGTTACTGTACCTGTTAACGCAATACTTTGACTATTGGTACAAGCTACTGTACTGGTTATTAAACTTACTGTTGGCGGGTCTACAAATCCGATCGTGAATGATTTACTGCTATTATTACAACTGGTCAATGGTCCCTGACTGGTTAATGTTAAGGTGATGGTTCCTGCTGCAAGATCGGCCAGTGATGGCGTATAAGTTGTATTTACTCCCGGTGCACCAAATGAACCGCCGTTACCTCCGCTCCACAAACCGCCTAAGGCGTTTGATACTGTTCCGTTCAAATTGATCGGTGTTACATTATTCTTACACTGTAATGT
>JBIKKW010000148.1:0-6500 GCA_044360115.1 Bacteroidia bacterium | reverse complement strand
ATTTGCTCGCTCAATTAACTTAGGTATTTACAATATTGATATGTGCTATGCCATTGTGAGTGAGCGTGGCGAAGATGTATTGAAATACATGAAAACTGTTTTAATATCATCGGATGCTTTAGGTTTAAAAGGTGCCGTTGATCAAATGATCGGTAAAAGAGCCGAACAAAACTTAGCCAATAAAGATTCGTTATTAAACATTCTTGATGAGATCTTAATTAAGAGTGATAGTTATTTACGTACCAATGAGCGTTTGTATACAGCCACAACTGTATTTGCAGGTTCATGGGTAGAAAGTTTATACATTACTTGTAAAATTGGGGAAAACACAACGGATGAGGCCATTAAAGCTAAGGCGCACAAACATTTATGGGAGCAACGTTTCCATTTAAATAACCTAATCACTGTTATGGATGATTATAAGGATAAAAAGGAAGCGGTTGAATTAAACAAAGAATTCAGATCAATACACGAAGAGATCAATGCAATCAAAAAGGCTGAAGATATTGATGCTGCTAAATTCAAATCGATCAGTGAAAAGATATTTGCGTTAAGAACTACGTTAACCAAATAATAAAAAGCAATTTTCCATAAAAAAGGCCCGAGTTATTTCGGGCCTTTTTGCTTTATTACACTATTTAATTGATCAAAAATTAAAGCTTATCTCTTTAGATCACCAGAACAATTTAGAGATTGAGATCTTGTGTACTTTTAAATAGAATAAAAGACTATAAATGAGCTTTTAAGCGCCTTTTAATAGCATCGATGGGTATTTTACTCAGCTTTAATTACAACACTTCTCAATTAAAATGGATTAGTATTTTAAAAATAAAAAAGCCCTAACGTTTGTTAGGGCTTCTTAAAATTAATCTAAATTAGAAATGCCATAGGTCATGTTCCCATCTGAAAATATCACCTTTAATACGGTCACTTTCCAATAAGGCGTCTATACCTTTTGCATATTGCATAATAGATCTATCGTAAACGTTGGTTTCCTTTGTAATTGTACTGGCAAACTGACGTTTCCAGAAGATATCTTCAAAAGTTCTTCTTTCACTATCATTCTTGGTATTATAAACTTCGTGTTTTGCGAATAGAGGACGGCAAGCAGGGAAATATACCCAAAATTGCTCTCTCATCGCTTCTTTATCCTCGTCATAAGTAAATACACCCATTCCAATGATACGAACCTCTAATACCGATTTTTGTTTATCAAAGAACCAATCTTCCTTTAACTTATAAGCACGAATATTTCTGTAAATAGAAACAGAGTCGCAAGAAAATACTTTTGTAACGATCTCATTACCTTCAGCATCTACACCTGATTCGTCCAAAGAGTCACACTTTTTGATCTTATCACGAATTGCAGATAATTCCAGTGGTACAATGAATTCCTCAGTTCCAAAAGACAATAATGTACCATTTAATATATACTTTGCCAATACTTGGAATAAAGACATTCTTCCGGTAATATTCTCGATTGGATAATACAGCGGTTGATTTTGCTTTTCACGCATATCAACATCTCTCCAAACGCGTTTCTCCCAAGTAACATCTCCTTCACGAAGATGTGTGTAAGGAATAAAACGTCTGTTTACAGCATTTTCCTTGTCGTAAATACCATCTTTATAATCACCAGGATTAAAGATCGTAGGTCCTTGTGAGAATACTTTCCCAAAAGCAAGAATGGCTAATAATATTAAAACTTTTCTTGTCATGTTTGTTTTTATTTAACTTTAATGGTAACGCCAGGGATATTTCTAACTGAACCATCCGGTCCTTTAGCCTTTACGTTTTCAAAAAAGATCTTACTTCCAACTCCGGCAGCAGCTAATATTGAGCGAGCCTCGCCACTTAACTGATTACCAGAACAAGGAACTGATTTTAAAGCACCTTTTACTACAGCGCTTAATTCAAATGACGTTACAACGAATTTTGCGTCGAAGTCGAATCCAGGAAGATCGGCAATTACACCACCAATTTGAGATAATTGAACTTTCTTCATATCAACGTTACCTGATTGACCACCAACCTTAGTAACAGGATCTGGAATTTTCTTAACACGGAATTTAAATGAACCTTGTGGCTTTGTACCATCTTTGGTTTTAGCGGAAACGTTGATAGTTACAGTACCCGGAGTAGTGGCGGTAACCACATACTTTCCACCTCCTCCACCTGACGCTAATTTAACACCTGCTGAAGCGCTAACTTGTAAGTCTGTTGGAGCCACACCACCAGCAGAAACACTGATAGGATTTGGTACACCAATATAAAATACGTTCATTTTATCTAACGCTACCGCTGCAGATGGAGCTGCAACCATGTAAGTAGCTTGGAAAGGATAATTATCAAATGAACCATCAGGTTTTTTGAACTTGATGATACCTTTGTAAGTTTGCTCACCCTGACCACCGGTACCTACTTCGTATTTACCCATACCGCCTTCGATCTTCACAGGAGTTCCACCCGCTCCGCTCGCAGAGTCAGCACCGATCAATACTTGCATCATATCATCAGTCATAGCGCTTGAAGAAGCAGCTAAGAAGATATCAGCTTTGTATGGTTGACCAGCTTGGATATAAGATGATGGAGCAATAACTTTTGCAGTTAATTTATCGAATTTGATAGCCAATTTACCACTTGCAGCACTAAACTCACCCAAGATCTCAGCTTCTAAGTTCTTTAAGTCAGCTTGCATTTTGTTTAAGTTAGTGATAACAGCAGCCTCAGGTAAGTGGTAAAAATTCTCCACATGCCAAGTCATTTTGATACCATCTTCTTCAGCACCACTGTCGTGTGGCTTCATACTTTCGAATTTCTTCTTTAAGTTCTCGTAGATCTCAGGTAAGAATTTTGTTTTCTTATCCTGTTGCATAGTATTTAACATGGTAATTAAACCATTCATTAAATTATCCATTTTACCACGTAACTCTAAAGCTGAATTTGGTTTGTTCTCAGGAGTAGCAGCATCACTACCAATTAAGATATGAGTTGGCATATCATAATCGTCGATCTTTTGAGCATACTTTAATTGAACTGTGTCACCATTTCCAATTTTCTCAGTCTCTTCGTAAACGATCTTCTTTAAGTTATCAATATACTTAACAACTTCGTTGATCTTAGCCTGCGCTTCTACAGCCTTATCGTAATAAGGTTTTGCAGCAGGGTTACCATTAATAGTGTTTTGAAAAGCTTCAGTGATACGTTTGTTGTTGGCAGTAAGGTTTGCCTTACTTTTCTCCATACTCTCGTTCACGGTAATATATCCCTTCAAAATTTGTTTTGATACGTTCATAGCCAGAAGTGCGGTAAGTACGAGGTACATCATACCGATCATCTTCTGTCTAGGGGTTTCTTTGCCTCCGCCCATTTTGTATAATTTCTTTTAGATTATAAATAAATTTCTTAATTCAATTTCAGCAACGCTTCGCTATAAATTACTTATTGTAATTCATTGCACTTAACATGTTGCCATAAATAGTATTTAAGGCGTTCAAGTTAGTTGATAACGAAGACATTTCTTGACGGTACTTACGAGTATCTTCAACTGAATCATGTAAGTTCTTCATCATGTCAGCTAAGCCATCATAGAATTTGTTAGTTGCATCTAAATGATCTCTGCTACCTTGTAATTGTAATTCGTAAGTTGCATTTAAAGCAGATAAATTTTTAGAAACTTTATTTAAAGACTCACCAATTGAATAACCTGCATCGTTTGAGTTTGCAAGATCTTCCATTGATTTAGCAGCGCTCTTATAAGTATCAGCTAAAGTTGATACGCTGTCAGAAGCAGCTTTTACATTACTTACATACTCGCTTGTAGCTGAGTGTGCAGCAGAAATATCACCAATTTTATTAGCTGAATCGCTTAATGTTTTCATACCTGTACCTAAGCTCTCGATCAATTCAGGCCCGATCTTAGCTTCAGCTAACATACTATCTAACTGTTGAGAAATAGGTAAATTTGAGTGACCTTCAGGGATCTCTTCGTGACCCATACCAGCCAATTCAGGATAAGCTAAAGTCCAATCAACCTCCTCATGTGGAATATCAATACCAAATAAAATAAATAGAACCGCTTCAGTACCAAGACCTCCAATTAACGCCGCAGATGCTCCCGGCCAGTGCATGATCTTAAATAAAGCTCCGATAATTACGATAGATGCACCGAAACAAGATGCTAAGTGTAACCATTTCTTAAAACCTGTTACTTTTCCTAATTTGCTCATAGTGATGTGTTTTGTGTTTGTTAGTGATTTGTTTTATTTTATTTTGTGTTTGTGTTTTTTATAGATTAAATATCATCTCCTTTTGCACGACCTAAATAAGTCATTACGTTACGGAAACCGATATAACATTTAGCTGTATCTTGATATTCGTAAGTTCTGGCACTGGTTTGTAAATAATAACCAACGTCTTTCCAGCTACCACCACGAATAACCTTACGCTTTAATACGTTTGCATCTTTCTCTTGTGCTTCGTAAACATAATCCGGGTTCAAATCATGTTGGAAATCGTAAGCCGACTCATCATATGCGTTGCTTGTCCACTCAGAAACGTTACCAGCCATACAATATAAACCGTAATCGTTAGGGTTATATGAGTAGATGTATACTGAGTGGAATCCACCATCATCAATATACGAACCACGCATTGGTTTAAAGTTACCTAAGAAACAACCACGTGAGTTACGGATATAAGGACCACCCCAAGGGTAAGGAGATTTATCCAGACCACCACGAGCAGCATATTCCCACTCAGATTCTGTTGGTAAACGGAAATCGTTAACAATAGATTGACCGGTACCCATTAAGAAGTTGTTCAATAATAATGATCTCCAGATCGAGAAAGCGCGAGCTTGTTTCCAAGTTACACCTACTACAGGATAATCATCATAAGCCGGATGCCAGAAATACATATTGGTTAAAGGCTCATTGAATGAATAAGTATAATCATGCACCCAAGCTAAAGTATCAGGGTAAACATTGATCACGTCTTTAATGATGAATACCGAACGGTCAACACCATTTCTAACACGCTCTCTGTAATTACCTGCACCAATTGATTCTTGGTCTTTTACATTATATGTACCTAAAGTTTTGCTGTCTTTTGCAGGATCGCCAACGGCAGTAGAAACTCCACCCGGCGCACCATTTTGACCATCATTTAAGTTAACACCATTAATGTATTCAGCTTTTTTATAATCGTGAGCAGCATCCTGAACGTCAGCCGACTTATTACCGCGGAAACGGTTAGATTTTGAAGCTGCTAATTTGATATCGATACGATAGTACTCGTAATTTAACTTACGTGTATCAATTTCTTTTCTATTATAGAAACGCTCACCTTCTGGTAAATACATTGGCTGAAGATCTGCACGATAATCATCATCGGCACTCTCCCAGTTAATTTTCTTTTCCCAGTTAATGTATGGATCTTGTAAGTTATTATCGCCTTTATAAACAGGCCATACAGATAAGAAGTCATCTTGTGAGATCTGATACTCTTCTGCATCTCCGTTTGAACCGAATGCTAATAATTTACGAGCAATAGAGTCACGCACCCAATATACGAACTGGCGGTACTCGTTGTTCGAGATCTCAGAGTCATCAATATAGAACGCCTGAACCGAAACCATTTTTGATTTGGTGGTATGAGCCATAGGAGCCTCTTCATCATCCGGACCCATGTGGTAAGAACCCATAGGGATGTAAAGCGTTCCAAATGGATCAGGCTGATACCATTTTTCGCGTCCAGTAACGCCAACCAATTCAGCACTATGTTTATTACAACCGACTACAACGGCGATAAACGAAGCTAATATTAGTAGTTTTTTCATATTCTTTTTTTTTATAACACCGCTAACAACAATGGTTACAAATGTTTGCTGTTAAAAAGTTATTAACAATTATTGTTAGCAGTAAGTGGCTTTAACGATAAAAAATTAAAAAGGTTACAGTTTAATTTAAAAATCTTTCATCGCCGTAACTAGCCATTTTCTTAACTTTAAGTGATTTACATACACTTAAAGTAATTTCATGAGATCCATTTGAATATCCTTTGATCTTAGATAAGGTATAGTCATATGAATAAACACCTTTAACGGTCATTCCGTTCTTTAATGCTTGTTGCCATCCGATCATAGGAGCAATAGCATCCGTGTGACGGTAAGTGATACCTGCAATAGCTTGTTGATTCCACATATAAGATACGTTAGCATCAATTACAGTAGCATTAACGTCTGAACGAACCATAATATTAGGAATGATCTCATTACGAGGGTCTAATGCAAAATGGTAACCAGCCATTAAATAATAGTGACGTGTCATTTTGAAGGCAATATCACCACTACCAGATAATAACTGAGCCGGTAAGTGAGTTGATGATAAACCTACGTACATTTTACGAGGGATCTGGAAGAAAGCACCAAAACCAACATCATAAGTAGTTTTATTTAAAGCAGGATTGTTACCATAAACATAATCACCAGGGATTGAGTT
>JBIKKW010000111.1:0-8975 GCA_044360115.1 Bacteroidia bacterium | reverse complement strand
GAGTTATCAATTGCACCAACATCAGGAGTGATCCATGTGTTGTTGATCTGCTTTTGAAGCATACCTAGATCTAAACCTAAGCCTAATGTACCGCCGGCTAAAGGCATATTATAGGATACTGGAATACGTAAAAATAAAGTTTGCATAGGACCGATCTTATCCTGCATAACATTTAAACCAACGCCTAGTGGCATATCAGGAATCTTCATATCCGCAGTTAAAGCGAATGATTGAGGAGCTCCCGGAAAGCTTGCCCATTGCTGACGGAAATGCAAAACTCCACAAATATTGCCTGAAGTACCTGCGTATCCGGCATTGTACATCAATTTATTGTTCATAAACTGAGTAAATTGAGGGTCTTGTTGTGCCATTAAAACACCTGAAAAACCTGCTAAAGCAAGACTAACTTTGGTAATTAATTTTCTCATATTTTTTAATTAAATAATTGTGGGTACACTTTTACTCAATGTACCTAGGGTGCTAAATTAGTTAAACAATTTTAAAAAACAAATAATCAGGTGAATATTTTGTTAAAATTTTAACATTTAAAAATGCGGGAATTAGACGGATTTAGATTTTATTACGACTTAAGTACAACCTGGCATGTATTTCGACTTCTATTTTCCATTAAAATTAACCGATTTTCGGCTAATTTGTTTACGATCTCATTATCATAATTTCTAACCGTCATTAATTCAACTTTTTCGTTGTACAAAACTTTGAATTGGGTGCTTAATTCTTCCAAAAGGGGCTTGATCTTGAACGGATCATTATCAACACAAATACTAAAACTGATAGCAGAGTTTTGCATTAAATGAACCTTTACGCCATGCTTTGATAAAATGGAAAATATGGTGCTTAGATTATCTTCGGCTATAAAGCTGAAGTCCTTTGGCAGTATGGATATCAGGATCTGATCAACTTTAAAAATATAACTTGTAACATTATAACGTTGATCTGATTCACGAATAACTGTTCCCTCTTCATTTGGATCGATGAACGATTTTACATACAGCGGAATGCCTTTGTTTTGAAGCGGTTTAATGGTTTTGGGATGAATGATGGTGGCACCGTAATACGTTAATTCGATCGCATCATGATAGGTTAATTCCTTTATTTTTTGTGTGTTCTTAAAATATTTCGGATCGGCATTCAATACACCCGGCACGTCTTTCCAAATAACCACCTTTTGAGCATTTAAAAAATATGCCAACAAAGATGCGGTATAATCACTTCCCTCCCGCCCTAATGTGGTTGTGAAATTTTCAGATGTACCACCAATAAACCCTTGTGTAATAACCAAACCATGCTTTTGCAATGCCGGAATAAGTTGCGTTTTCACAAGGGCCTCACTTAACTCATAATCCACTTTTCCTTCGCGATATGTATTATCTGTTTGAATGATACCACGCGCATCTATCCATTCGTTTGAAATATTGATACTATTCAAGTAAGCCGAAACAATTTTAGTTGACAACACTTCCCCTAAAGAAACAATTTGATCGTAATGGTGATTGAAAGAAAAAGATGGCTCTTCCTCAATTGCCCAAAGCATCTCAACAAACACATTCTCCAGATCATTATAAACCGGATCTGCTGTATTGGGAATTAATTTATTTAAAATTTCAAAGTGGTAGTTTTTTACATCTTCAAATTTTTCATTAAGATCAGGTGTCTTAAAAAAATATGCTTTTACAACTTCTTCCAGCTTATTGGTTGTTTTTCCCATAGCAGATACAACAACAACTGTAGGTTGCTTTGCATTAACGTGTAAAATATTTCCAACATTTACAACCGAATCTGCATCCTTAACAGAAGCGCCACCGAATTTAAAAACCTGCATAATTTTATTAATTGCAGTAAAAGTACGGCTTAGATAAAACTATTGGTGATATCAATTTTAGTTTTATCCACAATTTCAGGTAAATAAAAAAGCCCCAACGAAAAGTTGAGGCTTGAAAGTTCTTATAAAAATATTAATTACCAGGCTGACCAGTAGGCATTTGTTGCGGCGGTGCAGCTTGCTGTTGTTGTTGAGGCAAAGGTGCAGCTGTTGTAGCACGTTGCTTTAATTTTGAACCAGACTCTTCATCAGTAACAGTAGCAGTTCCACTTTTTGGAGCTAACACAATACTTAAAAAGAATAACCCAATTGCTAATCCCCAGGTTAATTTTTCAATAACCTCGGTACCACGTTTAACACCCATAATTTGGTTAGCAGCACCAAACTGACTTTGGATTCCACCACCTTTAGAATTTTGTACAAGTACTACTAAGATCAATAGTACACAAACTAACATTAATAATATTGAAAAAATCATGACTTAAAATTTTAATTTCCTTTTTTTAAATTTTCAATTAGGGATGCAAAGTAAACACTTTTATTTGGATATTTCAAACTTAAAATTTGATAGGCCCTAATTGCCTTACTGATATTGCCCTGAAGGGCATAGATCTTGGCCAAAGTTTCGGTTACCAAATGCTCATTTTCCTGTAAACTTTCCTTAGCCTTTTGGTCGGCCGCAAAAAACTTGGTATCCTGCTTCAGTTTTATCGATCCCGGATTCAGTTCAATGATCTTGTCGATCAATTCTTTACGTTGTTCCTTCTTATGTTTGATCTCAGTTTCTTCTATTTCCTCCGTTTTAACAGATTCCTTCTTTTGCTCAACCGCTTTCTCTTTAAACTCAATTTCGTTCAACGGAATGCCATTATTCTTTTTCAGGAAATGCAGCCACTGACCAAAGCTCGCATCCTGCGGTACCGGCTCTTCTTTAATATGTGCTTCGTTCGTTTTAAGGATCTCTTTTTCAACAAAGGCCTCAATAATATCCTTTTGGATCTCGCGCTCTACCTGCTCCTGAAGATCAAGTTGTTTTTGTTCTTCAACTTTTTCAATGATGTTCTCAGGTTCTTTAATTTCAACGATCTCCTCAATTTGCTTTACCAATTCAGGCTTTTGAACAGTTGGTTCTTCAACGGTTTTAATTTCCTCTGTTTTGGTATTAATTTCTGCTTGTTCAACTTTTGTTTCTGCTATCTTAACTTCTTCGTTTTTTACCGGAACAACCTCGTTATACAACAAGTGATACAATTGTTTTCGGCTAACGGCAACAATTGCAGCCTTTTTTATAGACCTTTGGAATAAACCTGCATCATTTTTTTTGGATGCCATGCTGTACAAAACATGTGCGGTTTGAAAATACGGGAATTGCGAAGCCAATTGCTCTAACTCCGCTAAATTTCCATTTGCCAAAAGCGAACGATCTGTTACAAGTGAATATAATTTATCTGAATTCAATTTTTACCAATTATTGAACGCTTTATTAAAAATATCTTCTGTTAATTGTCTGTTTATCTCCGTTATCAATTCGCTTTCTATTGAACTCAAACTTTTGTCACTCGCATAATCTGCAAAGCGTGAAAAGGTTTGTTCAAAGTTTTTTGCTTCATCAAATTTATTATAATATTTCACAACCACCGCAATCGTTAAACGGTTGCTACCGGCCTTATCTGTGGCTTGAATTGAAACAGGGGCCACGTTGTAATCGGAAATATATCCTTCAAACTGCAGATCGCCATTTTGTTTTACCAAAGCCAAACTGGTTTGTTGCGAAACAACATCACGTAATTTTTCAGTAAACACCTGCGATAAAGATGGAGGTGCTAAAGAAGCATTATTCGTGAAAAAAGCAACCGATATGGTTTTCGCTTCTACTGGAATAGTTGCTCCACTTAAAGAAACACGCGTTTTACATGAACTGAAAACAAACGTTATAAATAGCAAAACAATTGCAAAACCTGTTCTTAATATGAAATTGCTTGCCTTCATTTATTCTGCAATATTATACTCATTTATTTTTCGATACAGCGTGCGCTCGCTTATACCAAGCTCTTTAGCGGCATACTTACGTTTACCTTTGTGTTTGCGTAATGCCTTTTTGATCATATCAATTTCCTTATCCTGTAATGATAATGTTTCTTCCACTTCAATGGTTTGAGGTGTGTTTACATTTTGGATAATTGGTTTATGAATGGTAATAGACCCTGTGTTAACATCCGGTAAATGGCTTTCATTGAAAATTTGTACATCTTCTTTTGGCAACACATTTACCGAACCATTTGAAGCCATAATGATATCATGTACTACTTTTTTAAGATCGTTCAATTCCTTTTTCAGATCAACAACCACTTTGTAAAACAGATCACGTTCTTTAAAATCTCCACCTAACGATGATCCTCCGGAAGCCGCATCTGACCTTAATAATACAGGCACATTAGATGAACTGTATTGCGGTAAATACTTCAATAAGGTTTCCGCATTTATTTCTCTGCTTTTTTCGATGATACAAATTTGCTCGGTGATATTCTTTAACTGACGGATATTTCCCGGCCAAAAATAATTCACTAAAACCTGCTCTGCATCGGGTAATAATTTTACAACCGGCATACGGTATTTGGCTGAACAATCGTTCGCAAATTTTCTGAATAGTAAATGAATATCTTCTTTACGTTCGCGCAAAGGCGGTAAATAAATTGGCAAGGTATTCAAACGGTAATACAGATCAACCCTGAATTTCTCACGCTCAATGGCTTGGTAAAAATCAATATTGGTTGCAGCAACTACACGCACATCTGTTTTCTGAATTTTGCTGCTTCCTACTTTTATAAATTCGCCCGTTTCTAAAACACGCAATAAACGTGCTTGGGTTGAAAGTGGTAACTCCCCTACTTCATCTAAAAAAATAGTTCCGCCATTGGCTACTTCAAAATAACCTTTGCGGGCTTCGTGCGCGCCGGTAAATGCGCCTTTCTCGTGTCCGAATAATTCGCTATCAATTGTTCCTTCCGGTATGGCACCGCAGTTAACGGCAATATACGGACCATGCTTTCGTGAACTGTATTGATGGATGATCTGTGGAAATACTTCCTTACCCGTTCCGCTCTCTCCGTTTATCAATACATTCAGATCGGTTGGTGCCGCTTGTAAAGCAATTTCAATGGCTCTCTCCAAAATTGGATTGTGGCCAATGATGCCGTATTTATTTTTTATTTCTGAAATATTACCCATTATTCAACAACTTTACCTATAAGCGTGCTGCTGGTGCATTGATCGGCAAACACATTTACATACTCACCTTTTTTATGATTCCCTTTTGGAAAAACTACAACTGAATTTTGTGAATTTCGTCCCATCAACATCTCATCCGATTTTTTCGAGAATCCTTCGATCAAAACTCTATGCACTTTACCAACTCCATCTGCAGTGCGCATTCCACTATGCAAACGTTGCATATCAACCACTTCTTGTAATCGTCTCTTTTTAACTTCTTCCGGCACATCATCCTTGTACTTGCGTTCTGCCAAGGTTTTTGGTCGCTCGCTATACATGAACATATAGGCAAAATCATATTTCACGGCTTCCATTAACGACAGGGTCTCTTTATGCTCTTCTTCTGTCTCTGAACAAAAACCGGTAATGATATCTGTACTAATACCACAATCAGGAATAATGCGTTTGATGGCTGCCATGCGCTCTAAATACCATTCACGCGTGTAACCTCTGTTCATCACTTCTAATATGCGTGAACTTCCGCTTTGTACCGGTAAATGTATGTATTTACAAATATTCTCATGTTTAGCGATCATGTGGATCACTTCATCTGTAAGGTCTTTAGGATGTGATGTTGAAAAACGCACGCGAAGATCAGGATGGATCAAAGCTACTTTTTCCAATAATTGAGCAAAGTTTACCGATGCTGCTTTTTGCTCCTCCGTTAATATCTCCTTTTTTAAACCGCCACCGGCCCAAATGTATGAATCTACATTCTGGCCAAGTAAGGTAACTTCTCTGTAACCAGCGTCAAATGCTTCTTTTGCCTCCTTAACAATACTTTCCGGATCACGACTTCTTTCTCTGCCTCTTGTAAATGGAACTACACAAAAACTACACATATTATCGCAACCGCGTGTAATACTCACAAAGGCCGAAACTCCATTACTACCAAGGCGCACAGGCGTTAGGTCGGCATAGGTTTCTTCTTTACTTAGTATAACGTTAATAGCTTTTCTTCCATCTTCTGCTTCTTCAATAAGATTAGGCAGATCGCGGTAGGCATCAGGACCAACAACAATATCCACCAATTTTTCTTGCTCCAGGAATTGTGATTTTAAGCGCTCGGCCATACATCCTAAAACACCCACAAGGGCCTTTGGATTTTTTTGTTTCACACGCTTAAAATCATTCAAACGGTTACGCACACGGGCCTCTGCTCCTTCACGAATAGCACAAGTATTTACAAATATGATATCTGCTTCTTCAAAATTATCGGTAGTGGAATATCCTTTATCTACTAATATCGATGCCACGATCTCGCTATCGCTAAAATTCATTTGGCAGCCGTAACTCTCCAAAAACATTTTTTTTCCGGAAGGATTTTCGGGCTTTTTTGTTAAAAGCGCCTCACCTTGTTTCGACTCGTCAATTATTTTGTTCTCCAAATTCATTTAAAAAATATATGGGGATGTAAATTTACTTAATTTAATGACAAAATGACATATTTTAACTCTTTTTTGAGGTTTTTGTATATCAAAATATAGGTTTGACCTAATTTTTTGGAATTTGTCTTTTAATTTTTATTCCTTTGCGAAAAAATTTTTAGAGCACCACTATTCCAATGAGTAAGAATTTAGTTATCGTAGAGTCACCGGCAAAAGCAAAAACAATTGAAGGATTTTTAGGGAAAGATTTTACTGTAAAGTCGAGTTTTGGCCACGTAAGAGACCTGGTTAAGAAGGGATACGGAGTAGATATAGACAATAACTTTGAGCCCACTTATGAGGTTCAACCCGAAAAAGAAAAAGTAATTGCCGAATTAAAGAAATTAAGTAAAAGTGCCGATATGGTTTGGTTGGCGTCCGATGAGGACCGCGAGGGAGAAGCGATCAGCTGGCATTTATTTGAATCATTAGGTTTAGATAAAAAACGTACCAAGCGCATTGTTTTCCATGAAATTACCAAGCCAGCCATTGAAAAAGCAATTAAAAATCCGCGTGAAATTGATGAGAACCTTGTAAATGCTCAACAGGCACGTCGTATTTTAGATAGATTGGTAGGTTTTGAATTATCACCTATTTTATGGCGTAAGGTTCGTCCGAGTTTATCAGCGGGCCGCGTGCAATCAGTTGCCGTAAGATTAATAGTAGAGAGAGAACGTGAAATTCAAAAATTCACTTCAACTTCTGCTTATAAAGTATCTGCTATATTTAAAGTAGGTTCGGGTATTTTAAAGGCCGAATTAGATAAACGTTTTGTAACCGAAGCAGAAGCACAAGCCTTTTTAGAAAAATGTAAAGCGGCAAACTTCACCATTGAAAGTTTAGAGACCAAACCTGCGAAACGCTCACCGGCTGCGCCTTTTACAACATCAACCTTACAACAGGAAGCTGCTCGTAAATTAGGTTTTTCGGTAGCGCAAACCATGCAAGTGGCGCAACGTTTATACGAAGCCGGTAAGATCACTTACATGAGAACGGATTCAGTAAATTTATCGGATACCGCCATGGAGCAGGCTAACAAAGCCATTAACCAAAATTACGGTGCTAAATATTACAATCCTCGTAAATATAAAAC
Source organism: Bacteroidia bacterium (assembly GCA_044360115.1). GTDB lineage: Bacteria > Bacteroidota > Bacteroidia > B-17B0 > Aurantibacillaceae > Aurantibacillus. The sequence continues at coordinate 1,342 of JBIKKW010000111.1, read as the reverse complement.
CAAGAGCAAAGGTGCGCAAGAGGCTCACGAAGCCATTCGCCCAACTTATATTGATAGAACTGTTATTGAAGGTGAGCGCAACGAGCAACGCTTATATGATCTTATTTGGAAACGCACCATTGCATCACAAATGAGTGATGCCGAATTAGAAAAGACCACTGCAAAAGTTAAGATCAGCAACACATCTGAATTATTTGTTGCGCAAGGTGAAGTTTTAAAATTCGACGGTTTCTTAAAAGTATATTTAGAAGGAACAGATGATGAAGAAACTGATGAAGAAAGCTCATCCATACTTCCTCCATTAAAAGTTGGCGAAAAATTAGCAAGCGAAGAAATTACCGCAACGCAACGTTTTACGCACCACCCGGCTCGTTACACAGAAGCGAGTTTGGTAAAAAAATTAGAAGAACTTGGAATTGGCCGTCCTTCAACATACGCACCAACAATTAGTACGGTTCAAAAACGTAATTATGTTGTTAAGACAGATAAAGAAGGAACTCCAAGAAATTACGTAGTATTAAGTTTATCAAAGAATAACATCACCAAACAAACCAAAACCGAGAATACTGGTGCTGAAAAAGCAAAATTATTCCCTACCGATATTGGTATGGTTGTTAATGATTTTTTATTGAAATATTTCCCTACCATTCTTGATTTTCATTTTACAGCAAAGGTTGAAGAAGAGTTTGATGAGATAGCTGAAGGTAACCTTAACTGGCAAAAAATGCTGAAGGAATTTTATAAGCCTTTTCATAAAACGGTTGAATCAACTATTGAGAACAGCGAGCGTGCAAGCGGTGAGCGTGTTTTAGGAAAAGATCCTGCAACTGGTAAACCTGTAAGCGTTCGTGTAGGTAGATTTGGTCCTCTTGCACAAATTGGTGAAACCATTGAAGGTTCAGAGGAAAAACCACGTTTTGCAAGTTTAAGAAGAGATCAAAGTATTGATACCATCACATTAGAAGAAGCATTGGATCTGTTTAAATTGCCTATGCATTTAGGTACATATGATGGGAAAGATGTTTCAGTAAATGTTGGACGTTTTGGTCCGTATATAAAATTAGGTGAAGCATTTATTTCGATACCGCGTTCAATTGATCCATTAACGGTTGATATGGATAAGGCCATTGAATTGATCAAAGAAAAAGAAGAAGCAGATGCACCGGTTGCAAAATACAAAGGAAAGCCGGTAACCAAAGGAAAAGGACGTTTTGGTCCGTTCATTAAATACGAAGGATTATTTATTAATGTACCTCGCGCTTATAATTTTGATAATTTATCACAAAGCGATATTGAGGAATTGATAGAGAAGAAACTGGATAAAGAAGCGAACCGTTATATT
>JBIKKW010000183.1:0-4403 GCA_044360115.1 Bacteroidia bacterium | reverse complement strand
TTTCGGTCTTTACTTCAGGAGCTGATGTTTTTGGCGCATCTGAAACGGCAGCACCGGCATCTGAACTAATAACCGCAATTACTGCACCTACTTGCACCACATCACCTTCTTTAAACAAACGTTTTACCAAGGTGCCTTCAAATGGAGAAGGGATCTCACTATCAACCTTATCGGTAGCAATTTCCAAAACAGTTTCATCTATTTTGATCTTGTCTCCTTCGTTTTTTGTCCATTTAATAATTGTAGCTTCTGCTACACTTTCACCCATTTTAGGCATTATTAAGTCAAAATTTGCCATAGCGCTATTTGTTAAAGAGCTACAAAAATAATGCTATTGGCGGCATTGCCAAAATTATTTTATAAGATAAGATGAAGAATTTAAAAGCATCGATGGATATTACTCCGTATCCTTATAGATCAGGTATTTTTTGCGGATTGAACGGAATTGTTCAATGTCTTTTTCCCAGGTTTTTCGTATTTCATAATCAGTCATGCCAGCCTTTATTTGCTCCTGTAATTGAGCGTTTCCGGCATGGTAGTTAAAATTCTTATCAAAAAAATCACTTTTATTCATCTTAACGAAACAATTTATAAGCCAATTTAAATTGATCTGTCTTGGATGAAATGTTAAATAGTGTGCTTTTCTTAGATCTAACCCAAAACAGCGCTCGTTCACATATTTCGGGTTTTTAGAAAGTTCGGTTGGTAATGGCATGAACGAAAAGGCGGTATCCGGATAAGTCGGGTGTCCTAATACCTGAAATGGCATATTTGTTCCGCGGCCCATGCTCATGATAGTTCCTTCAAATAAACCCAAACTTGGATAAAGCAATATGGCAGTGCTATTCGGAATATTTGGTGAAGGATTTACAGGCAATTCGTAAGAGAAATTACGATTATAATTCGCGCAAGGAATAACCGTTAATTTGGCCATGCACCTGTTCTTTAACCAGCCTTCAGTATTGGCCATTTGAGCGTATTCGCCACAGGTCATTCCATAAACCAAGGGTACATTGTGTAAGCCTAAAAAGCCTTTGAATTCATCTTTTAAAACCGGACCATCCACATAAAATCCATTTGGGTTTGGTCTATCTAAAATGATCATCTCTTTTTTATTCTCGGCACAGGCTTCCATCACATAACACATGGTGGATATGTATGTATAAAAACGCACGCCTATATCCTGAATATCATAAATTACTACATCAATTCCCTGAAGGTCTTTTGCAGCGGGCTTTTTGTTGCTACCATATAAGGAGATAACGGGGAGTCCGGTTTTTTTATCAATGTTGCTGTTCACTTTTTCTCCCGCTTCGGTATTGCCTCTAAAGCCATGTTCAGGTCCAAATATTTTTTTGACATTTACTTTTAACTTTAGCAGTGTATCAACAATGCTCACGCCATTAATAACGCCGGTTTGGTTGGTAACAATAGCAACTTTTTTATTCTTTAATTTTGGTAAATACAACTTGAATTGTTGTGCACCAATTGTAACCGAATTGTATGGTTTTATCTCGAGTTTTTGCGCATAGCTTATAATTACCGTAAAATAAACTATTACAAGCGTTATCAATTTGTTATTTTTGTGTGCAAGCATCATTTTTTTTGAACGTTGAAAAATACATAGCCAACCGAATTACCAATACCAATCAGGGTCAGGGTAGTATTTCAAAGCCTATTGTAAAGATAGGTATTTTGGGAATTATTTTGGGCCTATCGGTCATGTTACTTACCATCAGTATCGTGTTAGGATTTAAAAAAGAGATCACAAAAAAAGTTACCGGATTGGCTGCAGACGTTACTATCAGTAATATTAGTTACGGTTCAAATGGTGAACAGGTACCCATAAAAATTGCGAAAGATAGTTTAAACGTTTTTAAAAAATTAACGAACATAAAACACATACAAGCCACTGCTCAAAAAAATGGAATCGTAAAAACCAAAACCGAAAATGAAGGCGTTATCATTAAAGGAATTAATGGCGATTATGACCTGTCGTATTTAGGATCGTATTTGCAAGCCGGACATTTACCAAAAGTTGATTCAAGTGAAGTAAGCAGTGATATTTTGATCAGTGAGAGTTTAGCTACGAAGTTAGATCTGAAACTGGAAGAAAAGTTTTTAGTGTATTTTGTTGTGCAGCACGAGCTGTATGATTCAATTGAAAAAGTGAATTACATTAAATTCGAACAACGCAGCCGAAGTTTTAAAATTTGTGGCATTTATAAAACATCCTTCTCTGATTTTGATAACAACCTTACTTTTGCCGATATCAGACAAATTCAAAAACTGAATTATTGGGATTCATCAATGGTTGGTAATTATGAAATTCGTGTGAATGATTTCGAAAAATTGGATGAAGCCATTGATCAGTTAAATGAGCATGTGGGTTTAAATTATCAGTTGGTAAGCGTTAAGGATGCCTTTTCGAATATTTTTATTTGGTTAGATAAACTGGATATTAACGGTGTGATCATTATTGTGTTGATGATATTGGTTGCTGTTATCAATATGATCACCGCATTATTGATACTGATATTAGAACGCACGAATATGGTGGGTATGCTGAAGTCGTTAGGAATGAATAATGCCAATGTGCGTAAGATATTCTTTTACATCAGTGTGCGTTTGCTTTCACGAGGCTTATTGTGGGGAAATATCATTGGAATTGGATTATGCGTGATCCAATATTATTTCGGCATCGCTAAATTGGATAGCGCTACTTATTATGTAGATAAAGTTGCCATTGAATTGAATTGGCTTTATTATTTATTGCTTAATGTGGGAACGATCACCGTGTGTATCTTGATGTTGTTCTTACCAACCTTGATCATCACCAAGATCACGCCTATTAAAACGTTGAGGTTTGATTAGGAATTGTAGTGATGTTTTTTAACGCCAAGTTCGCAAAGGAGTCGCGAAAAGCGCAATAATTTGTATGTCATGCTGAACTTGTTTCAGCATCTCAGTTCTAAATATATTTACGTAAAGAGACCCTGAAACAAGTTCAGGGTGACTATGAAAGTTTAAAAAATGATTCGCTATTAAGAATTGAATGAAAGGCTAGAAAATAATTATCTGCAGAGAACACAGAGCTGTGTTTGTTAAAACTTTGCGAACTTTGCGATACCTTAGCGACCTCTGCGGTTTCTGTTCTATTTCGTCATCTCAAAAAAACTGTGTTATTTTTCGTAATGGCTTTAACCATAAGGTATAAAAACGAGGCTTTAATCCGTTCACATCCCAGGCTTTTCTATCCTCTAAATTGGCTATCACACGATTGTTCACACTTACATTACTTTGGCCGCCAACACGCATTTTAATGATGTATTCATCCAGGTAAGATAAACTGATCTTGTGTTTATGGATCAATCGCAACATCAATTCATAATCGGCAGATGTTTTAAAATTCAAATTGAAGGCTCCGAATTTTTTATAGACTTCATTTTTTACAAAAAATGTTGGGTGAGGAGGCATCCAGCCATTAATGAACATACCGTTTGAATACTTACCTGAATGCCATTTGCGGGTTATCTTATCTGTATTCACTCTGTTCACATAATACAAATTAGCATAAACGGCATCGCTATTGGTTTTGGCAAATTGTTGCGCCACATGTTCAATGGCGGTGTTAGAAGTATAAAAATCATCGGAGTGCAAAATGCCAATAATATCGCCTGTTGCAGCGGCAATGCCTTTATTCAGAGCATCATAAATGCCATTATCTTTTTCAGAAATAAAATAACCGAGTTGCGCTTTGTATTTTGAGATGATATTTAATGTTTGATCGGTTGAACCACCATCAATAATGATGTATTCGATATTCTTGTATGATTGATCAAGAACCGAGCGCATGGTTTGCTCAATGGAAGCTGCGCTGTTATAGGTTACGGTTATGATCGAGAGCTTCATTTTATAAACTATTTATAAAATCGGGTAGACTGGCAAATTGATAATCGATCAAGGGATCTTTAATAGTTCCTTCATGAATGTATACTGTTTTCATGCCGGCCTTTCTGCCAAATTCCATATCACTCATACTATCTCCAACAATAATACTTTTGTGAAAATCAATATGCGGAAAATCTTTTTTTGCTTCCAAAGCCATACCTATATTGGGCTTGCGGTGCGGATGATTTTCCGCTGCTAAATAAGGCGAATAGTAAACACGATCAATAACACCTTTAAAATACTTTAATTCGTAAAGCATGTTGTTGTGAATGATCTCCAGATCTTCCTTGGTATATAAACCTTTTCCAATACCTTGCTGATTGGTAACAACCACAATGGTTCCAAACACATCATTCAGTTTTTTAAAGCTTGGCAATACGTTCTCAATGAATTCAAATTCCATCCAATGTTTCACGTAATCGTTGTCCAGCTTTTTATTGATCACACCATCG
>JBIKKW010000182.1:0-4429 GCA_044360115.1 Bacteroidia bacterium | reverse complement strand
CCTCGGTTGGCACTTCGCTCGCCACCGGCTCTACTCATATAACAATTTCCGCTGAACGATACACATAAAGCGCCCGAAACAAAAAATTCCAGTTCAACATCAGTTGCTTCGTGTATTTCTTTTATCTGATCTAAATTTAATTCGCGCGCTAGTACCACACGTTTCATTCCTGCATCTGCTAAAAATTTTACATGTTTTGGATCGCGGTTATTGGCTTGTGTACTTGCATGTATAACAATTGGCGGAAGTTCCATCTCCAGAATAGCCATGTCCTGCACAATTAATGCATCAACACCAATATCGTATAACTCATAAATTAATTTTTGGCAATCATCCAATTCATGATCATATAAAATGGTGTTAACCACAACAAAAACCTGAGCCTTGAATAAATGAGCATACTCAACCAATTCTGCAATATCTTCAACCGAATTTGTAGCATTTGTACGGGCACCAAACTGGGGCGCACCAATATAAACAGCATCAGCTCCTGCATTAATGGCAGCCATGCCTTGTACTAAATTTTTGGCCGGTGCCAGTATTTCAACTTTCTTTTTCATGTTAGGGAGATGGCAAAGGTCTGCATTTATTTGATTGGATGCAAATATGGCTTTATAGTATATTTAATAAAACAAAAAGCCTCGCTTATGAGGCGAGGCTGGGTGTTAATTCTTTTTCCCTTTATCATCAATATCAGGAAGTATCTCCGTCATTTTTTTATCGATCTTTTGCGAAGCACTTAAAAAATTCTGATTTATTCGTTCAAGTGATTTTCTAAGTTTCACAAAATTAGTTGTATCAGCAATGGTATTATCGATCTTTACTACTACTGATGAGAGGGTTGAATCGATCTCATTCAATGCTCTTTCAATGCTTTTTATAGCTGAATTCTCATTTTGTTTAGCATTAGGTCCTGCTTCTTTTTCTTGCTGAGCACTTAAACCGGTTGCAATACAAATAAATAATAAACTGATCGCTTTTTTCATGAATTAAAGGTATAAAATTAAAAGATTGAATTTTCTATAAAAATGTTAAAGACAAAAGGCTTTATTATTCGATGATGATTCCATAATGACTAAGCAGACCCGGTAAGCCATTGAGCGTGAATTTGGCTTTTTTGATCTTGTTTAGTTCCGGTGCTAATTGATAATTAAATGAAGTCCTCAGATCAGCCTTTTCAAGATTTGTGTTCTCAAAGTGGGCATCCAGCAGATCGCAATTGTCAAATAGGGCAGAGGTAAGGTCGGCTTGCGTTAGATCACATTCTTTTAACTGGCAATTCACGAATTTAGTATTCTTTATCTTTGTATTGAAAAAAGACGAATGGTTTAACTGACAATTGGTGAATTGAAAAGATAAGGCAAACTCGTTGCATTTATAAAAATGCAGACCTAACATTTTACAATCTTTAAAAACGGCGTCCTGCAAAATGGTCTTATCTAATTTAACAAGACTTAGATCGCAATTGGTGAATGTGCATTGGATGAATTTAAAATTACTGAGATCACAATTATTGAAGTTGCAACCATCAAACTTGCATTGTTCGTATTCACCTTTAGTTAAGGGCGTGATCGTGTAATTTTCTTTTGAAAAGAGTTGATCGTAAAATTCCATTTAGTTTATTTCTTTTGAAGCGATGGTTGCTCAATGTATTTTATTGAAGCCACTTCGTATTTCTTCGTTTTTTTATTATAAGTGTATTTGATGTTGTAATCGTATTGATGCTCAAAACCATTTGTGAACATTACAAACATAAACTCAGCTTTTTCTTGATGCACCCAGCCGATCAAATTTAAATTCATTCGGTGTTTTAATTTTCTGTAAAGATCTAAATGCACATCAAAATTATCTAAAACAATAGGCGTATTGGATATTGTTTTTGGTAATGAAATATCCGGAAAATCATCTTCATCATTTTGCTTTCTTTTATTGATAAATAAAGTGTCAAAGGTTTTTGCATTTTTGAGTTCAGCAGCTTTTATAAAATCAGAAATGGCAAGGATGTAAATTTTTTCTAGATCAGTTTTTTTGTTTACCGCCATGGATTGTGATAATGCAAACATTGGATATAACCCTGCTATGGTTATTGCCAAATACAATACGAATTTAGAATGTTTGATCATCAACCGTAATTTAAAATTTAAACTTAAGCAAAAAGCCCACATAATTGTGTGGGCTTTTATTGTTTTATGATCTTTTAGAATTAAGCTTTTACGTTAGCTCTGATGATATTTAATGCTCCACCAGCTTTGAACCACTCAATTTGTTGAGCGTTGTAGCTATGATTTACTTTAAATTCATCTTTACTACCATCTGCATGCGTTAACGCAACTGTTAACTGTACACCTGGTGCAAAGCTTGTTAAGCCTAATACATCAATTGTATCGTCTTCTTTGATCTTATCGTAATCAGCACCATTAGCAAATGTTAATGCTAACATACCTTGTTTCTTTAAGTTTGTTTCGTGAATACGAGCAAATGATTTTACCAATACCACATTCACACCTAAATGACGAGGCTCCATAGCTGCGTGCTCACGTGAACTTCCTTCACCGTAATTTTCATCACCAACTACAATTGAACCAATTCCTTTTGCTTTATACTGACGTTGCACCACAGGTACACCTTCGTATGCGCCGGTCAATTGATTTTTAACTGAATCGGTTTTTTCGTTGAATGCGTTAACCGCGCCAATTAACATATTGTTTGAGATATTATCTAAGTGACCACGGAATTTTAACCATGGACCAGCCATTGAGATATGGTCGGTTGTACACTTACCTTTTGCTTTGATCAATAATTTCAATCCTTTGAAATCAACACCATTCCATGCTGCAAACGGATCTAATAACTGTAAACGTTTTGAAGTTGGTTCAACCGCAACTTTCACATTGCTTCCATCTAATGCCGGCGCTTGATATCCTGCATCTTCAACAGCAAAACCTTTAGTGGGTAACTCATCACCAACAGGAGGATCTAATTTTACTTTCTCTCCTTTTTCGTTGGTCAATGTATCTGTGATCGGGTTAAATCCTAAGTCACCTGCAATAGCTAAAGCAGATACGATCTCAGGAGAAGCTACGAATGCATAGGTGTTTGGGTTACCATCTGCACGCTTCGCAAAGTTACGGTTAAATGAATGGATGATCGTGTTCTTCTCTTGTTTTTCAGCACCCATACGATCCCACATACCAATACATGGTCCGCATGCATTTGTAAATACAACTGCGCCACACTCATCAAACACGTTCAAGAATCCATCACGCTCAATGGTGTAACGAATTTGTTCTGAACCAGGGTTAATCATAAAGCCAGCCTTTGATTTCAATCCTTTTGCTTTAACTTGTTTAGCGATAGATACAGCACGTGCAATATCTTCGTATGAAGAGTTTGTGCATGAACCGATCAAACCTGCTTCAACTTTTAAAGGCCATCCGTTCTTAGTAGCTTCTTCTTTTAATTTAGAGATAGGCGTAGCCAGATCCGGAGTAAATGGACCGTTAACGTGTGGTTCTAATTCTGATAAATTGATCTCGATCACTTCATCAAAATATTTAGAAGGATCTGCATAAACTTCTGCATCACCTGTTAAATGTTCTTTAATGCCATCTGCTAGAGCAGCAACATCAGCACGACCTGTAGCTTTTAAGTAACGACTCATGCTATCATCGTAACCAAATGTAGAAGTGGTTGCACCAACTTCAGCACCCATATTACAAATAGTACCTTTACCTGTACATGATAAACTGATGGCACCATCACCAAAATATTCGATGATCTTATCAGTACCACCTTTTACGGTTAATATACCTGCAACTTTTAATATAACGTCCTTTGCACTTGCCCAACCATTTAATTTACCGGTTAATTTAACACCAATTAATTTTGGCATCTTTAATTCCCAAGGTAAACCTGCCATCACGTCGCAAGCATCAGCTCCACCAACACCAATTGCTATCATACCTAAACCACCTGCGTTAACAGTGTGTGAGTCGGTACCGATCATCATACCACCAGGGAATGCATAATTTTCTAATACAATTTGGTGAATGATACCAGCACCCGGTTTCCAGAAACCGATACCGTATTTATTTGATACAGAAGCCAAGAAATTAAATACCTCTTCGCTTTCAGTTTTTGCTCTGTCTAAGTCAGCTTTAGCACCAACTTTTGCTTGGATCAAGTGATCGCAATGTACAGAAGAAGGCACAGCCACTTTAGGGCGACCAGCTTGCATGAATTGTAATAAGGCCATTTGAGCAGTTGCATCTTGCATAGCAACGCGATCGGGGTTAAAATCCACATAATCTTTACCACGTTGGTAATTTTTCACTTCAAACGATGCATCTAAATGCGAATACAAGATTTTTTCAGCCAAAGTTAATGGGCGACCTAAGGTTTTGCGAGCTGACTCAATACGAGCAGGCAT
>JBIKKW010000075.1:0-15669 GCA_044360115.1 Bacteroidia bacterium | reverse complement strand
TTCATGTTTGCCACAAACTGATCGAATAAGTAGCGCGAATCATGCGGACCAGGACAAGCTTCCGGGTGATATTGTACTGAGAAAACCTTTTTGTCTTTCAAACGGATCCCTTCAATGGTCTCGTCATTTAAGTTCACATGTGTGATCTCTACATTTGGGTTCTTAGCAATATCTTCTGCCTTTACAGTGAAACCGTGGTTTTGTGAGGTGATCTCACTTTTTCCGGTGATCAAATTTTTAACCGGGTGATTGATACCACGATGTCCGGCATGCATTTTATATGTTGAAATTCCTTGTGATTGCGCTAATAACTGATGTCCTAAACAAATACCAAATACAGGCTTTCCGGTATCAACCACTTGTTTGATCAAAGCGATCTCATCTTTCATAACACCTGGGTCACCGGGACCATTACTTAACATAAAACCCGATGGATTAAAATCCAACATCTCCTTCAAAGTTGTTTTCATAGGGAATACCTTCAAATAACAACCTCTTTCAGCCAATGAACGTAAAATATTTTTCTTTACACCAAAATCAATTACAGCTACTTTGTGTTTTGCTTTTTCATCACCAAAATAAAACGCCTCTTTTGTTGCTACTTTCGATGATAACTCTAAACCTTCCATAGATGGCACCTTAGCCAACATTTCCTTCAAAACAGCAACATCACTTATTTCTGAAGAAATAATGCAATTCATAGCACCTTTATCACGAATGTAACGCACAATGGCGCGCGTATCCACATCACTAATGGCAACTATCTTGTTCTTTTCAAAATATTCCTGCAAACTGCCTGTGCCACGCGCACGTGAAAAACCTTTGTTGAATTTCTTACAGATCATCCCAGATATCTTCACACTATCACTTTCAACTTCATTATTCTCTACCCCATAATTTCCAATGTGTGAATTGGTCATAACGATCACTTGTCCGTAATACGATGGATCGGTATAAATTTCCTGATATCCGGTCATACCGGTGTTAAAACAGATCTCCCCGGTTGTAGTGCCAATAGCGCCGGCGGCCTTTCCCTCAAACACTTTCCCGTCTTCTAATAATAATATGGCCTTAGGTGTGATTTGGTATTTCAATTGCATATAGAAAATGTATTTCGGGGTTCAAAGTTCACTATTATTTAGCTATTTCAACTAAAATGTTAATAGGTTTTAATAAAATTGATAGCAACAAAAGCCGCTCAAAATGGGCAATAAACATATACATTTGAATTTCAGGTAAATATTTTCTAAATTTGCACGAATTTTAAATCTAAAATTCATTTCCTATGGCATCTCATTTATACGCAGACAAGTTTGTCCAAGAAGGATTAACTTACGACGACGTTTTATTGGTTCCTGCATATTCCGAAATTCTTCCACGTGAAGTAACTACGGCTTCGTTATTTTCGAAGAATATCAAATTAAATACCCCTATTGTTTCCGCTGCAATGGATACAGTAACCGAACACCGTTTGGCTATTGCTATTGCACAGGAAGGCGGTATAGGTGTTTTACACAAGAACATGTCTATCGAAGATCAGGCCTTACAAGTACGTAAAGTAAAGCGTAGCGAAAGCGGTATGATCCTTGATCCTGTTACCTTGTTGGAAGACGCTACTATTGGCGATGCTTTAAAAATGATGAGCGAGAACAAGATCGGTGGTATTCCGGTAGTTGATAAGAACAACAAACTAATTGGTATTGTTACCAACCGCGATCTTCGTTTTGAAAAGAACATGAAAAAACCGGTGGTACAGATCATGACCAAACGTAAAGATGTGGTTACTGCGCCAAACGGCATTAATTTAAAGCAAGCAGAAGAGATCTTACAAAGCAATAAAATTGAAAAACTACCTATTCTTGATAAGCATGATAAGTTGGTTGGTTTGATCACTTACAAGGATATTATTAAGATCAAAGTGAATCCAAACGCAGCAAAAGATGCAATGGGCCGTTTGCGTGTTGCTGCTGCTGTTGGTGTTACTGCCGATACCATGCAGCGTGTTGATGCATTAGTTGCAGCCGGTGTGGATGCCATTATTATTGATACAGCTCACGGGCACAGTAAAGGCGTAATTGAAAAATTAAAAGAAGTAAAAAAGAAACATAAAAATGTGGATGTGATCGTTGGAAATATTGCCACCGGTAAAGCCGCATTGGATCTTTATAAAGCCGGTGCTGATGCCGTAAAAGTTGGTATTGGTCCTGGTTCTATTTGTACTACCCGCGTTATTGCCGGTGTAGGTGTTCCTCAATTATCTGCCATTTTAGAAGTGGCAACCGCATTAAAAGGAAAAAACTGTCCGGTTATTGCAGATGGCGGAATTCGTTTTACAGGAGATGTGGTTAAAGCTTTGGCTGCAGGTGCAAGCACCGTAATGATGGGTGGCATGTTCGCAGGAACTGAAGAGAGTCCGGGTGAGACCATCATATTCGAAGGTCGTAAATTTAAATCGTATCGCGGAATGGGTTCGTTAGAGGCAATGCAAAAAGGCAGTAAAGACCGTTATTTCCAGGATGCAGAAGATGATATTAAGAAGTTGGTACCTGAAGGTATTAGCGGACGTGTACCTTATAAAGGCGCACTATCTGAGATCATTTATCAATTGATTGGTGGTTTGCGCGCAGGTATGGGTTATACAGGTGCTAAAAACATTCAGGCCTTGCAACAAGCTAAGTTCATCAGAATAACTGCTGCAGGCGTTAAAGAGAGTCACCCACATGATGTTGTGATCACACGCGAAGCACCAAATTACAGCAGATAAAATTTTATAGAATGTGTTTCGGTAAACTTTCTATCTGAGCAACTTTCTAAACTTTTAACTATACAAAAAATGATTTTACCAATAGTAGTATATGGCGATCCGGTGCTAAGAAAAGTGGCGGAAGATATTGATAAGGATTATCCCGGCTTGGATCAATTGATCAAAGATATGTTTGAAACCATGTATCAGGCTAGTGGTGTTGGATTGGCTGCACCTCAAATTGGCAAAGCAATTCGCTTATTTATTGTAGATACGGAGCCCTTTGTAGATGATGAAAGTGATGATGATGATGATGAATTTACTGCTGAAGAGCGTAAAGAATTAAAAGCATTCAAAAAGGTATTTATTAATGCGCGTATTTTGGAAGAAGAAGGTGATGAATGGAAATTTAAAGAAGGTTGTTTAAGTATTCCTAAGATAAGAGAAGATGTATCGCGTAAGCCCAATGTTACCATTGAGTATGTTGACGAGCATTTTAAAAAACATAAAGATACTTATACAGGATTGATAGCGCGCGTAATTCAACACGAGTACGATCACATTCAGGGAATTTTATTTACTGATAAGGTTGGTCCGTTCAAACGCAAACTTATTGCCGGAAAATTATCAGACATCAGCAAAGGCAAGATCGGTGCCGATTACAAGATCAAAGTTTATAAAGCTAAAAAGTAAAATGCGTTCACTTTTTGTTTATTCAATACCACTTTTTTTGGCAGCTTGTTCATCAAAAACCGAAGAGAGCAAAACAACTAATGAGCCAAAAAAAGATTCAATTACGGCTGTAACAGCCGATACAACTACTATTCGCGATTGTAATGTACTTTATCGAAATGCAATATCTATCGATAGTACCATTATGAAAAAACTTGACATGGATCTGTCGCTCGCAACAAAGGCCATTAAATCGTTTGCAGATTATGCCTTTTATTGTGAAAGCGATTCATTGAGTCCGGTTTATTTAATTAAAGGTGCACAAATAGCAATAAGCATTAACAATGCGAATCAAGCCAAGGTATTATTGGATCGTTGCATCAGCAATTACCCAAAATTCAAGAACAAACCGGCCGCCATTTTCCTACTCGCACAAATGTATGATGAGCAACATTTGTTGAATAATGAGGAAGAGGCTAAAAAATTGTATGAGCAATTGATCTTTGAATATCCTAAGTCTGAATGGGCAGCAAACGCCAAAGGCGCCATAAAATTGATGGGAAAAACAGACGAGGAGATCATTAAGGAGTTTAACGAAAAAAATAAAAAAGGGACCAAATAGGTCCCTTTTTAAATTACGCGATCAAGGTTTTTTACTCCTTCACAAACTTAACGGTTTGCACTTTATTATCCTGAGCATAGATCTTTAAGAAATAAACACCATTAGGCATGGTTGAAATATCTATTTGGTTCTCATTTTTATCTTTCGAATAGTTCAGGTTTTGTTTGAATATTAACTTACCATTCACATCAACCATTTCAACAGGAATACTAATTGTTTTATTAGTTTGAACCTGCAAGGTTATTTTTTCTTTTGCCGGATTCGGGAAAACAACAAAGCTCACTTGATCACCATTCACATTGGTAATTCCGGCACAAGTTGACACATTAATTGTAATGAAAGCTGTTCCTGTGCAACCATTAGCATTACTTCCTGTAACAGTGTATACTTGTGTTGATGATGGAAACGCATTCATAGAAGAACTTGTAACCGCACCCGGCTGCCAAGTATAGGAGTTAGCACCTGTTGCGCTAAGCACCACTAGTTCACCCTGACAAATAATTGTATTTGTTGTTGCAGCTGCTACTGTTGGAGAAGCGTTAACAGTTACCGTTGTGGTTTTGCTTGAATTACAAGCACCGTTAAAGCCAATTACTGTATACACAGTTGTACTCATAGGTGAAGGTGCAATGCTCGAAGTTGTTGCGCCTGTGCTCCAAGAATAAGATGTGGCACCACTAGCTGTTAAATTAGCCGGATTACCACTACAAATGGTTGATGCATTTACAGCCACAGTTGGTGTTGTATTTACTGTAACTGTTGACGTTTTTACATTTTTACATGAACCTGTTGTACCGGTTACAGTATAAACTGTAGTAAGTGTTGGCGAAACTAAAATAGAAGCTGTTGTTGCAGTGGTGTTCCAAGAATAAGTAGACGCGCCACTTGCAGTTAATACCACACTTCCGCTTCCACAAATTGAAGGACTGTTAACACTCACTGTTGGTGATGGGTTAACACTAACGGAAGCTGTTTTAACATTGTTACAAGTTCCGTTAAAACCTGTTACAGTATACACCGTTGTAGATGCCGGCGTTACAACTATTGACGCTGTTGTAGCACTGGTATTCCACGAGTATGTGGTTGCACCGCTTGCAGATAATGTTGCCGAATTACCGCTACAAACTGTTTGAGAAGTATTTGCTACAACCACGGTTGGTGTTGCCAATACGGTAACTGTGTTTGTGATCACATTACCCGGACCAAAGCCATTACCAGCCTGTAATGAAACCGAGTAAGTTCCAGGGTTGGCAAAAGTGATGGTTGGATTTTGTGAAGCGGATGTATTGATGGTTACTCCAGTTGATGGTGAAACACTCCAGCTCCATGAGGTTGGCGCATTAGAAGAACCATCACTAAATACTTTTGGAACACCTGTACAAATAGAACCATTAGAAGTTGTGTAAGAACTTACAGGAGGAACATTGCTTGGCACAAGATCTACTTCCCAAACACCTCTTCCATAGGTTGAAGCACGTAATTTTGTTGGCGCTGCAGGCGATATATCCAATTCGCTGATTGGAACATTAGGTAAACCGGCGTTATATAAGGTCCAGTTAGTTGTAATATTATCTTTATAATATACACCTACATCCATACCAACATAAATACGGTCATTAGCACCACCTTCATACACAACGCAATTTGCAGGTAAATTCGGTAAGTTGGTTGAGATATTTGACCAAGTTGCACCACCGTCTGTTGTTTTGAAAACTTTATTTCCGGCAGAATAACCGCTTAATACAACCCAAGCAGTGTTAGGGTCGTTTGATTTAACACTCACATATTGAGGTGCGCCACTTCCAACAGGAACTGTACCTGTAATAGCTGTCCAAGTTGCACCACCGTTAATTGTTTTTCTAATAGATCCACTATGTAATACGTAAATAACCTGATTGTTTGAAGGAGCGATCGCGAATTCAACAATAGCACCTGTTCCACCGGTTGCTGGAACTTGGGTATAGGTACCACCAGAATTATTTGAAACCCAAAGTGCAGTTCTTCCTGAATAAATACGTGTTGCTACTGCAGGGTCTTGTTTCCATGGGGTAACCCAATTACCGCCTTGTGAAATACCACCGTTAGCGGCAGACCAGTTTACACCACCATCTGTTGATTTCACATGACCACCTGAAGGAGTTGAAGCAAATAAGTTATTATCGTTTGTTCTATCAATAAAGCAATCCATACCATCACCGGGGTATCTTGCTAAATAAGCAGCTCCGGTGTATAAATTCGATCCGTTATCTTGGTGACCGGTCATCCATCTGTTAGCAGTTAATGCCGATGTTCCGATACGGTAAATTTGTGCAATGTTTCTATTAGCAGTGATATCTGTCCAAGAGGTTCCTGTATGAAAATATACACCACCATCATTTGTAGAATATAAAGTACCGGTTGACGTATATTCAAGGTCATGCACATCAGCATGTACATAAGGAGGATTTGCAACTGTGCTATTCCAGCAACCAATGTTTGTCCAGGCTGCTCCACCATTGGTACTTCTCCAATGATTAACACCACCTACTACAACTATATCTTTATTTAATGGCGATGCCGCAACAGCAAGATCATACCAACCCTGACCACCACCACTGGTTCCGGCACAACTGTTGGCTAAAACATCGGGGGTAGTTGACATTACGGAGAAAGAAGTTCCACTGGTTGTTGAACGATACATGCCACCAAAACCGCTGGATGTATTTGAACGCAATACATAAACATAATTAGCATCTGCAGGCGTAACTGCAATTGCTAAACGGTTAGCACCTGTATTTGTTATCCCATTTGTGATCACTGTAAATGAAGTACCACCATTAGTTGACAAATAAAAAGCTGTGTTAGATCCTGCATAAACCGTATTGGCATCGCTCGGCTTAAATTCCATATCATAACAATTAATGGTTGAAACCTGAGTCCAATTTGTTCCGGCATTTGTAGTTCTGTAAATACCACCATTGGTGGCAGCCATTAAAATTTGAGGATTTGTAGGATTGATGATCAAACGTCGGATCAAAAAGTTAGACGATACCGCCTGTGTTAAACCGGTTGTAGCCCAGGTTGCGCCGCCATCGGTAGATTTTAACACACCAATTGAAGGCGTATCACCGGCATAACCATCACCTGTTGCCAAATACATAATGCTTGGGTTTGAAGGGTCAATAGCCATATCAGTACAGCCAATAACAGTTAAGCTATTTGTTGTGGTTGTCCACGTTGCACCATTGTCAGTTGTTTTCCATAATCCACCTGCTGGTGAACCAACCCAAAACGTATTTGCTACTGTTGGATGAAAGGTTATAAAATTATCTCTTCCCGCTTTACGTGGCAAGCCATTGGTAGCTGAACCTGTCATCGCTCCCATCGGACCAATTGCGGTCCAGGTAGTTGAAGCGATCATGTTAGGAGATGAAAACTTATTAGATTGATTAGAAGAATTAGCTTCCTTATTTAAGAATTCTTGAAAATACTCATTGTTCTTTGATAACAACGAAAGGTCTCCCGAAGGAAAAACACGTGGTTCTACCCAATATTCCCAACGTTTAAAGGGTTTGTAGCCGTTGCCCGGAACGTTTATATCTTTATCTGCCCAATACGCATTAAACGCTCTTTGAACATCGTAAAAATTGGCATTCGGACTGGTTTTCAGATCAACCCAATTTACTGGTTGATCATTTTGTTGATTTGGTATAGTTACCTTTTGCGCATTAATGAAATTGAACACCAATGCAGAAGAAAATAGTAAACTTAATTTTTTCATTGTAAAATGATTTATTATCTAAAAGTAATATTACAAATAAAAACTCTTAAAATCAAGTATTTAAATTCTTTTAATTACCAATTTCCTTTGTTAATTTTATCACATGATATTCATTTATAATAAATTAAGTAAGGTTACATTAATATGTTTAGTAACCCTGGTAAATTTTGCCTGTGCACAAAAAAAGGTAATGACCGATGTTAAATACTTTCAACCCTATTGTGGTGGCGCACGACCAACGCCTGAAATGGAATTAGACGCACAAACCGCAAAGCCATATGCGTCTAAAATGATCTATTTTGTATCAACTAAAGGCAAAGTTGACTCTGCAAAAACAAATGAGATCGGTGTGTTTTATACAAAATTAAAACCCGGTGTTTATAAATGTTATGAAGCTTGGCGTTTTAAAAAGCAAACACCCGATCAGTCTACAACAGATCGATATGATATGGAATGCCTTAAAACGGAATGGAATAAGGAATTTATGATCTTGACCGTTACAAAAGTTAAATTCACTAAACAAAACACAAATCAGATCATTAATCATTGTGATCATAATTTACCTTGTTTAAAGGAATCAGCAAAACCGCCCATGCGCGAATAATTAATTATATATTTAAACTATGCTGTATTTTTAATATCTTGGTTAAAATTATGTTTTGATGAAAAAACTTTTACTATCCATTTTATTTATTGCAACTGTATTTAGCACTGCTATTAAAGCGCAAGTTTTAACGTATAAAGATGTTGCCGGTGTGTTTTATGCGCGTTGTACCTATTGTCATCACGAAGGAGCTAACCATTTCTCTTTTATGAATTATACCAAGACCAATAATTATAAATTTCTCATTCAAAACGCATTGAACTCAAACAAAATGCCTCCTTGGAAAGCTGATACCAATTACACGCGCTTTCAACACGAGCGCCTGATCAGTTCTCAGGAAAAAACGGCCATTTTAAATTGGATAGCAACCGGTGCAACCAAAGGCGATACAACACAAGCGCCTTCACAACCATCTTATCCATTAAAATATAAATTAGTTGGTAATGCCGACCTAACCATCAGTATTCCAACATTCACCAGTTTTGCTTTAAGTGGTGATATTTATGTTTGTTTTTCAATGCCTTCGGGACTAACGCAAGATCGTATCATCAGAGCATTTGAAGTTGTACCCGGAAATCCATCCATTGTTCATCACGCAGTAATTACAGCCGATACAACAGGCACCTATAACAGTGATCTGTCAGGAATATGCGTGAATATACCGGGAAATTTAGAAATTGGAACCTACGCTCCCGGATCGCAAGCCGTTGTTTTTCCAAGTGCAGCACCTTTAAAAACCGGAATTAAATTAAAAGCAGGCTCAAAAGTAATTTTGCAAATGCATTATCCTAAAGGCAGTAATGGTCAGGTAGATAGTACTAAGATCAGATTATATTTTTATCCTCCCGGAACAAATGGAGTGAGACCGTTGACAGTTTCAACACCTTTGCAAAACTGGAACATGAGCATTCCGGCCAACACTACCACTACACAGGTTGCTTATTTTCCATCGGCAAGCACTTCGTTAAGCACAGCATTATCGGTTTATGGTGTTTTCCCACATTCTCATAAATTAGGCAAAAGCATGTTGCTGTATGCTGTTAAACCGGGTATAGATACAATTCCACTGGTTCATATTCCGGAATGGGATTTTAATTGGCAAGATTATTATTTATATAAAAAACTTGTAAAAGTTCCTGCCGGTTACAAATTATTTGCGAGTCATATTTTTAATAACACCACCAGTAATTTAAACAATCCGAATAACCCTCCTATTAATGTATTTGATGGTTTTGGTACAAATGACGAAATGTTGTTTGATGGTACCATGACCTTAGATTATCAAACAGGCGATGAGTTAATTGACCTCGAAGCCATTATTGCAGCTGATACACTTTGGGCCACAAACACAAAAAAAATTAGCACACCAATATTCAACGTAAGTGCCCAAGCCTACCCTAATCCGTTTAAATCAGATGTGAAGATCAAATATCTGATCAATCAAACGAGTCATATTCAAATTCAAATAACCGATGTTATCGGTAAAACAATTGCTGTTTATGATCAAGGAAAAAAGGAAGCCGGTTTGCATGAATACGACGTTAATGCCGCTTCCTTACCAAAAGGCATTTACTTCTTTACAATTAAGACCGATTCGAAAAATTTCACCGAAAAATTAATTAAAACAGAATAAAGCACTAAAAAACTAGAAAGGCCATCCCACATCAGGATGGCTTTTTTATTTATTACCACTCATTTCTTTGATCGCATCTACAAAGGCATCCAGTTCCTGCAAACTGGTGTAAACATTGGGTGTGATACGGCAACCTTGCACCCCTTTTCCGTCAATAGCTACCGTATAGATCTTATATTTCTTTAAAAGTACATCCGCCATATCTGCAGGTTTCATTTTATTAATTCCAACATTGGCTATGGCACAGGATCTTTTCGGATCTTTAGGCGTATTCAATATCACATTAGGGAGTTCGCGTACTTTGCTTGTCCAATAATTTTGCAAAAAGCGTAAACGATCTTCTTTTCGTTTAGAGCCAAGTTTATTATAAAACTCTATGGCATTTTCTATGGCAAGATCTGTATGAACAGGAATGGTTCCTGTATGATTCAATCGTGAAATATCATTTGGCTTGCGTTCGCTTTCTGCTAATAATGGCCAAACCTTTGGCACGTAATCATTTTTTACATATAAAAATCCCGCTCCTAACGGAACACTTAACCATTTGTGAAGACTGCAGCCATAAAAATCACAATCCAGATCGGGCATTTTAAATTCAAAATGTGCAAAAGCATGTGCGCCATCTACCATCACCGGAACACCTTTACTATGCGCCATATCACATATCTTTCTTATCGGCAATATTTGTCCGGTTATATTGATCATGTGGCAAACCATTAACAATTTGGTTTTTGGCGTAATGGCCTTTGCATAGATCTCAACGATCTCCTCATCACTTTTTGGATGCATTGGTACATCAATGATCTTGTTTACCATTCCGTAACGTTTACTCACCTGCACGAACATATCTAACATGGCGCCATAATCCTGATTCGCCATAACCGCTTCGTCTCCCGGTTTCCAATCCAAGCCACCAATGATCATATCCAGCGACTCAGTGGTATTTCGCGTGATGATCAATTCTTCTTTTGAGCATCCAGCCAACTGAGCCAATTTAGCTGCAACACGGTTCTTATTATCATATTGCACCGTGCGCATATAATAGGCGCCTTGCGTATTTACTTCTTGTATGTGCTTAAAATAAGCTTGAAGTATTTCCTGCGGTTGAATACAGTAATAGCCATTCTCCAAATTAATATAATCTTGCTTTAACTTATAACCATTGCGTATCACTTGCCAAAAATCTTCATCCGAAGCCAATTCAGCCGATGGAACATGAGATACCGATTCAACCAATTTGCCTAACCCATCCATACTCAATAAACCGCCAAAGCCTAACAATGACGAGGTTTTTAAAAACGTACGCTTATCCATTATTTATAATTTAGTATGCTAAATTTAAGATTAAATTTTACATTTACTATATGCAAAGTCTATCTCATTTAAGATCACAATTTTTAATTGATCCAAACATCACCTTTTTAAACTTTGGTTCGTTTGGTGCTTGCCCAAAACCAATATTTGAAGATTATCAGAAATGGCAATTAGAATTGGAAAGAGAACCCGTACAGTTTATTACCGTAAATGGATTGACCTATTTACAACGATCGCGTGAAGCTTTAGCAACTTTTTTAAACTGTAATGCAGACGATCTGGTGTATGTTACCAACCCTTCATACGCCGTTAATTTGATCGCAAAAAGCTTACCGCTTAACAAAGGCGATGAGGTACTGACCACCAATTTAGAATATGGCGCTTGCGACAAAATATGGGACTATTACACCGAATCAAAAGGCGCAAAATATATTAAACAGAACATTAGCCTTCCCTTAACTACCAAAGAGAAATTTATTGAAGAGTTGTTCAAAGGCATAACAAAAAACACTAAGGTTTTATTCATATCGCACATCACCAGTTCAACCGGTTTAATTTTTCCGGTAAAAGAAATATGTGACATTGCCAAACAAAAAGGATTGATAACCTTTGTGGATGGCGCACATGCACCGGCACATGTTGAACTTGATCTGGCAAACTTACAAGCGGATATTTATACAGGTGCTTGTCACAAATGGATGATGACCCCAAAAGGCTGTTCGTTCTTATATGTAAAAAAGGAATATCAAAATTTATTTGACCCGCTTGTGATCAGTTGGGGATATAAAAGTGCCTACCCTTCTCAGTCTTCATTTATTGATTACCATCAAATGCAAGGCACAAGAGATTTTTCGGCATTCTTAACCATTCCAAAAGCCATACAATTTATGAAAGAAAATGATTGGACAAACGTATCGGCTCAATGCAAACAAATTGTATTAAGTAATGCACAACGCTTTTGCGATCTGTTACAATCGCAACCATTGGCACCACTTACTACCGAATTTATTGGTCAGCTTTTTAGTATACCAATTCAATGCTACGAACCCGAAAAACTTCAACGTCATTTATTTGAACACTATAAAATTGAAATACCAGTAATGCGCCATGGCGATAAGGTTTACCTAAGGTATTCGATCAATGCCTGTAATACACAAAACGACCTTGATGTACTTTATGATGCCTTAATAAATATTACAAAAACAACTCAACTAATAAATCTATCAAAATGAAAAAAGTAATTACTTCCTCAAATGCACCCTTGCCTATTGGACCTTATAGTCATGCAAACTTGGTAAGCCCAGGTCAAATGCTTTTTGTTTCGGGCCAAGTAGCTAAAGATGCTAAAACCGGTGAATTAACCCTAAACGATATAAAAAGTGAAACCCATAAAGTGATGGGAAATGTAAAGGCCATATTGGCAGATGCAGGAATGACATTCGAAAATGTTGTTAAAACCACCATTTTTTTAAAAGACCTTAACAATTTTGGAGCGGTAAACGAAACGTATGGCTCATATTTTGAAGGTAACTTTCCGGCAAGAGAAACAGTGGAAGTTAGCCGTTTACCATTAGATGTAAATGTTGAAATATCTGTTATTGCAGTAAAATAAACAGCGTTTAATAAGCTTACAACCATTGATATCTTATTCAAATCTTTTAGTTTGAAAAGTTTAGAATTTGTATAATTTTAAAAGGCAATTTTTGGAGCTATAAATAATTATGAAGCGTATACTAATATTATTAACTGTTTTTTGTTTTACTAAAGTAAATTCACAAACACCCGAATGGGCTTTAAAAGTAAGTAGCAGTGTTGAATTGCGAACACTAAAAATAAGCAGCACAGTAGCCAGTGACGATAAACCACTGCCCGGGGCTACGATCGGACTTTACGTAGGGTCAAAACTAATTACATCCATGACTAGTGATGGTAATGGCGATTTTACAATAGATGTACCTGCAAATGGTGAATATAATCTGGTGATATCCTATCCTGAATGTAATGCAAAAAAATTCTTGATCAATACAAGAAATGTTCCGGAAGATAAAACGAAAGATAACTTCAAACCATCGATACGAATTGAGGGTGTTATTATGGCAAAGCCTTTATATAGTATTGATTATTCGGCTTTGAAACAACCAATGACTGTAATTGCTTATAATGCATCAAAGAAAAAGTTTGGTGATGATGAAGCTTACACAGCCAGCTCTTTGTCGGCCTTGCAATCCATCCGTCAAAACGAATTAGATCTGATCGAAAAATTTAACACAGCAGTTAAGACCGGTGATGCTGCTTTAGCAAAGAACGATTGCCCTACTGCAAAAGCAAATTACGAAAAAGCCATTTCATTATTACCTGATCAGTCTTATCCCAAAGAAAAACTGCCTTTAGCAAATAAGTGTTTGGCAGATAAAGAAAATGCAGCGAAGAAGGCAGCTGAAGATGCGGCGGCAAAAGCTAAAGCAGCAGAAGAAGCAAAAGCAAAGGCGGAAGCTGAAAAACTAGCAGCGGAGAAAGCAGCAAAGGAAAAAGCGGATGCAGAAGCTAAAGCAAAGGCAGAAGCAGAGAAACTAGCGGCTGAGAAAGCAGCAAAAGATAAAGCGGATGCTGAAGCAAAGGCTAAAGCAGAAGCAGAAAAATTAGCGGCTGAAAAAGCTGCAAAAGATAAAGCAGAGGCAGATGCAAAAGCTAAAGCAGAAGCCGAAAAACTAGCAGCAGAGAAAGCAGCAAAAGAAAAAGCGGATGCTGAAGCAAAGGCTAAAGCAGAAGCGGAAAAATTAGCATCAGAAAAGGCAGCAAAAGAAAAAGCAGATGCGGAAGCTAAAGCAAAAGCAGATACGGAAAAATTAGCAGCAGAGAAAGCAGCAAAGGAAAAAGCGGATGCTGAAGCAAAGGCTAAAGCAGAAGCGGAAAAACTAGCAGCAGAGAAAGCAGCAAAGGAAAAAGCAGATGCGGAAGCTAAAGCAAAGGCAGAAGCAGAGAAACTAGCAGCTGAGAAAGCAGCAAAAGAAAAAGCAGATGCGGAAGCTAAAGCAAAAGCAGAAGCGGAAAAATTAGCAGCGGAGAAAGCAGCAAAAGAAAAAGCAGATGCGGAAGCAAAGGCCAAAGCAGAAGCAGAGAAACTAGCAGCGGAGAAAGCAGCAAAAGAAAAAGCAGATGCGGAAGCCAAGGCCAAAGCAGAAGCAGAGAAACTGGCAGCGGAGAAAGCAGCGAAAGAAAAAGCAGATGCGGAAGCTAAGGCAAAAGCAGAAGCAGAGAAACTGGCAGCGGAAAAAGCGGCAAAGGAAAAAGCAGATGCGGAAGCCAAGGCCAAAGCAGAAGCGGAAAAACTAGCGGCGGAAAAAGCTGCTAAAGATAAAGAAGCCGCTGATGCAAAAGCGAAAGCAGATGCCGAAGCTAAAGCAAAGGCTGATGCAGAAGCAGCCAAACTAGCGGCAGAAAAAGCTGCTAAAGATAAAGAAGCCGCTGATGCAAAAGCGAAAGCTGATGCGGAAGCTAAAGCAAAGGCTGATGCAGAAGCAGCCAAACTAGCGGCGGAAAAAGCTGCTAAAGATAAAGAAGCCGCTGATGCAAAAGCGAAATCTGATGCGGAAGCTAAAGCAAAGGCTGATGCAGAGGCAGCTAAACTCGCTGCAGAAAAAGCTGCTAAAGATAAAGAAGCAGCTGATGCAAAAGCGAAAGCAGATGCGGAAGCTAAAGCAAAGGCGGATGCAGAGGCAGCTAAACTCGCTGCAGAAAAAGCTGCTAAAGATAAAGAAGCTGCTGAAGCAAAAGCGAAAGCAGATGCTGAAGCAGCCAAACTAGCAGCGGAAAAAGCAGCAAAAGATAAAGAAGCGGCTGATGCAAAAGCTAAGGCAGACGCAGCTGCATCAAAAGTTGCTGCAGAAAAAGCTGCGAAAGAAAAAGCGATCGCAGATGCAAAGGCAAAAGAAGAGGCAGATGCAAAAGCAAAAGCACAGGCTGAAGCTGCAAAAATTGCATCGGAAAAAGCAAAAGCAGCTGAAAAAGCTGCAAAGGAAAAAGAGAAAGCTGAAAAACTAGCAGCTGATAAAGCAGCAAAAGAAAAAGCACTTGCTGATGCGAAAGCAAAAGAAGAAGCGGAAATGCGAGCAGAAGAAGAACGTATTGCTACAGAAAAAGCCGCAAAAGAAAAGGCGGAGGCTGACAGAATTGCTGCAGAGAAAGAAAAAGAGAACAAGGTTATCACACCAAAAGAAACGGAGGAAGACAACGATCCTGACCGCATTGGAAGAAGCAAAGCTAAATACTCTGTACCACAAACTTTAGGTGCTAATAAGTATAAGGAAGTTATAAAACGCGC
>JBIKKW010000073.1:0-15911 GCA_044360115.1 Bacteroidia bacterium | reverse complement strand
GATGGTACGTTGTCGTGATAGCTCAGCGTCCTTAACGATCTTTTCGTTATTAAGTTTTTCTATTTCTCTGTCTTTTTGAGACGATTGATAGAGCACTTGCATTTCCTCAATACTACTGCTGTTCTTTTCATTGATCAACGAATCTTTATTGATGTTATGAAGGTGCAGCATTTCTAATGCATTGGCATAATCACCATTCTTTTCATAAGCTTCAGATAATTTTAAGGAAAAATCGAGGATGGACGACTTGTTTTTATTTTCTTTAGCAATGTTTAATCCTTTTTGCAGATAGGATATTCCCAGAGAAGAATTTCCGGTCTTACAATAAACGTATCCTGTATAAGCTAAGCTAAACGAGTAAATATCTTCCGTACTCTTTTCGTCATAACTTTTCATCAATTTGTGTAAATAAACCAGGGCATGTTTAAAATGTACCGGATTATTTTCTTCAATTCCCTTATTAATATAACAACTGGCTAAATTGGATTGAGTAGCCTCTATTTTTGAGCGATCACCAATATGTTCAGCATATTGATCAGCTAATTTAAGGTATTCTAAGGCCTTATCGTAATCGCCAAGTGTTATGTATGTGCTTCCAATATTGTCATACGCCATTTGTAAAGGTACGGTATCTTTTAAGGGATCTCTCAGATCAATACTTTTGATCAAATATTCAATGGAGCGTTTTAAAAATCTTTTATCACCCGTAAAACTTCCCTTGCTGTTGTATGCCACGCCTATGTTGTTATAACAGTAAGCTAATCCAAATTTATCGTTTAGTTTTTCAAACAACTCGGCAGACTGAAATGTATATTCCAAAGCCCTGTCGATGTAATTTAAATTCCCATAGATGGTTCCAATTTTTCTTAAACCCAAGGCCTTATCTCTTTTGTTTTCAATTTTTTCGCAAAACCTGTTCATTTCCATAAGGATCTCCAGGGTCTTTTTTGGATCATTGAAATTGGCGCTGCAAAGTTCAGTAAACGCAATAACTTTCAAGGAGTCGTTCGTAGAGGAAGTTATGATCTTTTTTATAGAATCGTTTGTGTTTTGTGAAAGTGAAAACAAAAATGAATTTATTAAAAGAAATATAAAAAGTTTACGGATCATTAGTTTACCAAATATAATAAACTTAATTAAATTTTAAATCCTGCCACTAAAATATCATCGGTTTGTTTTTGCAAACCTCTCCATTGAATAATTGCTTTTTCAAATTGCTCAGCGCAATTACCCGACTGAAGATCGGTTTTAAGAATGAGATCTTCAAAACGACTAACCAAGAACTTTGAATCTTTTTCGCCACCAAACTGATCGTAATAACCATCGGTGCTCATTACAATGAATGAATCAGGCTCTAAGGTGTGTGTTTTGTTTTCAAACGATTTTTCTACAGTTCCAAAGTCGCCACCAATAGAATAAATATCGCCAACCAATTCGGTTACCGCTCCTTTTGCTTTAACAAAAATGCTGTGGTTAGCAGTTGCGTATTTTAGCACGCGTGGGTTTGACCGATCAACGCAGCAAATGCTCACATCCATGCCATCATCTTGCGATATCATATCAGAGCTGCTTTGTCTTAATGCATGTTTTACACCGATGTTCAGGTGATTCAAAATGTCGCCGGGTTCAGTAATATTTTTTTGATTAATGATCTCGTTGAGCAAAGTATTACCGATCATGCTCATTAAAGCCCCCGGCACGCCATGCCCGGTACAATCCACTACAATAAAAAAGAGGTGGTTCTTATGTTCAGAGAACCAGTAAAAATCACCGCTCACAATATCCTTAGGTGCATAGTAAATAAAGAAGTTTTGAAGATGTTTATTTAGCAGATCGCTTGGAGGCAGAATGGCAGTTTGAATGCGCTTGGAGTAATTGATACTATCGGTGATCTGTTGGTTTTTTAATTCGATCTTACGATAAGCATCACCCAATTGCTCATTAGCTTTTTTCTTTAAATTAAAACGGCTCCACAACACTAACACTAAAATGAGGATGGAAAGAGCAGCACCAATGGAAGAGATGATGATGGTACGTTGTCGTGATAGCTCAGCGTCCTTAACGATCTTTTCGTTATTAAGTTTTTCTATTTCTCTGTCTTTTTGAGACGATTGATAGAGCACTTGCATTTCCTCAGTACTACTGCTGTTCTTTTCATTGATCAACGAATCTTTATTGATGTTATGAAGGTGCAGCATTTCTAAAGCGTTGGCATGATCGCCTTTGCTTTCATAAGCATCTGCAAGATTTTTTGCGGCATTCATGATCAAACCTTTGTCATTTATTTCTTTTGAAATAGCTAGGCCTTTTTCTAAATAGGATCTTCCAAGATCTTTATTGCCTAATAACATATAGGTTTGACCAAGACTTACAAAAGAAGAGCCCATTCTTTCGTTGGGATTTATGCCGGTATAATTTTTAGTAATGCTTATAAAAAATGGCAAAGCTTTGCGCAAATATGCCGGATCATTTTTTTGTATGCCAAGTTGTAAATAACATTCTCCTAAATTATTTTGGATCATGTCTAGTCCGTTTTGATCATTCCTTTTTAAATAAACAACATGTGCTTTGTTAAAGTATTCAAGGGCTTTGTCATATTCGTTCAATGACCTATAGGTACTGCCAATGTTATTATATGAATTATGAACCTGAATACTGTCTGCCGAGTTTAAACGCAATTCAATGGCTTTTAAATGGTATTCAATAGAGCGGTTATAAAATTGTTTGTCTTGCGTAAACTCGCCCTTGTCCTGATAATAGCTTCCAATATTGTTATAACAATTTGCCAGGCCGGGTTTGTCATTCATTTTTTCAAAAAGTTCGGCAGCCTTAAATGTGAATTCTAAAGCCCTGTCATAATAATTTAAATTGCTGTAATGAATACCAATTTTACGTAAACCCAATGCCTTTAAATGTGTAGGAATTACCCGTTCATTAAAACGGATCATTTCATATAGCAGCTCTAAAGCTTTACTAGGTTTTGAGTAGTTTAACTGAACAAGAGATGTGTAAGCCATTATTTTTAAGGAATCATTTTTAGATTGCTTAATAATGGAGCGAAGCGAGTCAGCATTTGAAAACAACCACTGAAAGCATAATAAAGGCAATAGCAGAAATATGATCCTTGTTCGCATTAATCAAATGTAAAAAAACCATTTGAATACAAACGCCAATAAACAACTTAAATCTATTTAGAAACGTGCATGTAAATTTCAAATAACCGTAACAACAGCGGCAGATCTTGCGGTAACAACACCAATTGGCTTTGCAAAATGAGCGTAGCCTTTTGTGATCAACAGTTGCTCAAACTCGTTTTGAAAACGAGGATCTATGGTAAGCATCAAACCTCCGTTTGTTTGCGGGTCGCATAAGGTAAAAAATGATTCTGGACCAATGTTATTCACCTTTTTCTCATAGCTGTTCCAGTTCCGGTACAAGTTATCTGGTACGATCATTTGAGATGTGTAGGATGTAACGCCCTCTATCAATGGAACGCTTGCATAATTAATTTCAGCTGAAAGTTCGGCGCCTTCAACCATTTCAATTAAATGACCCAATAAGCCAAATCCTGTAATATCTGTCATGGCACTTACATATTCAAGCTCACCAAGGTTTGTACCCAATTTATTGAGTTGGGTTAACTGTTCTATTAAAGACTTATGATGTTCTTCCTTTAATTGTTTACGCTTTAAAGCGGTTGCTAAAACACCTACGCCAATTTTTTTTGTGATATAAATTAGGTCACCTTCTTTACAAGTTGAATTTCGTTTCAGGTCTTTTGTATTTACCAATCCATTAACCGAAAGACCAAACATGGGTTCCAGCGCATCCACACTGTGTCCGCCCGCTAAGCTAATACCAGCTTCCTTACATTTTACGCGTGCACCATCAATAACAGCCTGAGCTAAGGCAGCAGGCAGTTTAGAAACAGGCCAACCTAAAATAGCAGTTGCTAAAATTGGTTTGCCACCCATAGCATAAACATCGCTAATGGAATTGGCAGCTGCAATTTGGCCAAACTGAAACGGATCATCAACAATGGGCATAAAAAAATCAACCGTGCTTATCAGGGCCTGGCCGTTGCCAATGTCATATACAGCGGCATCATCTTTGGTGTCATTACCTACCAATAAATGTTCATCTTTTATTTTTGTGATGCTTGAATGTAAAATGGTCTCAAGTACATCCGGTGCAATTTTACATCCGCACCCTGCACTGTGACTGTATTCTGTTAATTTTATCTCGTTCATTTTAATTTTTATTGATCAAGGCTTCGGCTATTTCATTAAAATCAGCCGAATCAAATTTATGTGTATGAATGATCGGTTTTTCTCTGTTTTGTAAACCATAATCATAGGTTTTATCATAGTAATGCAAACAAAACTCACACACTGTTCGCAGATCATCATTATGCAATGCAGCAATTGAAAGTTTGGTTTGCTCGGGACCAAGTCTTTTTGCGATCTTTAAAATGGATGCTTCTAATTGTTCTTTCGGAAACTTGCCGTAATCATCAATTAAATTTTTTATACGGCTTTCAAATGGCACATCAACGTATATTACCGGGGCTACCCGCATTTGATCCCAAAGTTCGGTTGGTATCATGTTTTTACCGATCATTCTGCTTTCATCTTCAAACCAAACAGGTGCTGTTTCACGCAGTTGTTTCAGGCAGTTCACTAATTCGTTCTCAAATTGTTCTTGCGTTGGTTGTGCGTTTTCACCAATGGCACCAAACGCCGATCCTTTATGATTCGCAAGCCTTTCCAGATCAATGATCTGTTGACCCTTTTCTTTTAATTGATGCAAAATATGTGTTTTACCCGAACCGGTTCGCCCACCCAATATGCGAATAGGACTTTGTATTTGAAAATTTGAAAGTACAAATTGCCTGTATGCCTTATATCCTCCTTTTAATACAAAAACCTTAAAGCCATAAAGCTCATAAAGCCATGCTACGCTTCCGCTGCGCATACCACCGCGCCAGCAATGAACATATACCGTATTATTTACACTGTGTTTTTTAGCTTCTGAAACCAGATCAGCCATTTTTGGCCCAACCACTTCTAAACCTTTGTGAATGGCTTCTTGTCTGCCAACTTGTTTATACAAAGTTCCAATTACAACACGTTCTTCATTTGTAAATAGCGGAATATTATATGCTCCCGGAATATGGCCCTGTTCAAACTCTTTTGGTGTACGCACATCAATAATACAAGAGGCAGCGCCTTGGGCCAGAAATTCTTGAATATGCAGTGATTGGGGCATTTTTATTTGATCGGTCTAAATATCTTAAATTTTCCTTTTGTGATCGAGCTTAGTTCAATGGCATGTGTACCAACCTTTTTCCCACTAAAGCCGGTGTTTTGATCGGCAATAACGTATGAACCTTTATCTTTCACTTCAAAAACGATTGCGGTGTGGTGCTCAAGTTTTTCAAAGTAAATGGTTTTGTCTTTTTCATATTTTAATTCTACACCTTCAAACTGCATGATATCGCCCTCGTAAACACAATTCTTTTTGTGGTCAATTACCTTACCAAATAAATACTTTCCATCCCATGTTGCACCAACCTTGTTCAATGCCTCTGCCGCCAGATCCCAACACTCGCCGGTACCAACTTTTTTATTTAATTGCGATCTTACAAAAGCAATTATTTGTTTATTTATTTCGGGCGTGTTGTTACAAGGCTGATCAAATCCACACAAAAGGACCACAGCTACCGGAATAAAAATCAAATTAAAAAGCTTCACAAAAAAGTATGTTTAAATGCACAATGCGGTTGAACGTAAAGTTAGGTAAAAATAACCGCAATTGCTTATGGCTTTTTTAGACGCTTCACGTATTTAATGATCATTAGCAAACCACAAATGGCAGAAACAATAAGTGCTAGCATTATATGCCCAATTGGCATGGTTCGGTGTATTTCGCCGGTGCTGCTCACAACTATTGGCGGCGATATAAGAATGAACACCTGATAAAGCAAAGTTGTAAGTAATACCGAAGCTGTTACTATGAGGACGAATACAATTAGATGTTTAAGCACATACAAATATAAAAAAGGGCATCATAATGTGATGCCCTTTCGAATGAAAAGAAATTGAACTATTAGAATTTGGCGCGTAGCGAAACAATGAAGTTTCTTCCGGGTGAATTGATACCACTTGCAAATACACGGTATCGGTTATCGGTAATGTTTTCACAGGCAACGTTAACCCTTAAATTATTGGTAAGATTATAGCCCGTGCGCACATTTACGGTAAACCACGATGGCATATAGCCTATTGTTCTGTCTGCACTGTATTGAATATTGTCTTCGCCGCTTACACTATAATCGGCTGATGATTTTTTACCGTTAAAGCGAACAAAGAATTCCGCATCTAATTTGTTTTGTTTTACATTTAAACTTGTTTGCCCGAACAATGGCGGTATGTGATCTAAAGGAACAACAGTATCTCTTTTTACATCTGCATATCTGCCATAAGTATAATTAACAGTGCTTTTGAATGAAACATGCTCATTAAAATCAAATTGCAAACCACCTGTTACACCATAAAGGTATGCTCTGTCTTTATTTTGCATGGCTTGGGTTTTTTTCATGCTGTTGTTAAATAAAGCAGAGTCTTTTCCGTTATACGAATAATCCGCTAATACCAGCGCGTTCTCAAGCAAGGTATAATAAGCAGTAATATCAAAGCGGTAATGTTTATCAATGATCTTTGATATACCCAATTCAAAGTTTGTTGCATATTCGGGTTTTACATCAGGGTTTGGCACAATTAAAATACTGTTGTTGCTGTCAAACACTTTACTCATATCATCCACATTTGGCGTTCTAAAGCCGGTGTTTGCCAACAAGCTCACTTTGTAGTTCTCATCTTCTTTCCATGTAAAACCCAAACTACCGGTTATGGCATTATTGTTTTGTGAAAAGGTGCTGTAAGGGAATTTGTAAAAAGTAGTGTCTTTAAATTTTGACTCAAGTGTGTTTGCCGTAAATCTTACACCATCTGTGATCACAAAATTTTCAGAAACCTCCCAGGCATGTGATAAATAAATACCAAATGTATTCATCTTATTGCCATCATCACCATAACGTGTTTTGGCAGCGCTCACGGTGTTGGTCACAATATTCAAGGTTTCAGCCTTTGAATTTACGTTGTTGGCTGTTACTTCTGCACCGTATCTTAACTCATGTTCTTCTTTTATTTTTTTAAAGGCATCTAAATTAACGGAAGCAACTGATACATCTTCAAATTGCGATGTTTTAAAATTGCTTTGAAAATTTCTGGAGATCCTGTCTTGATCAATTTTCTGATAAGCGGCTATTAATCGGATATTATCTGATACTGCCGTTTGTTTATCAAAATTTAAAGTATAGGCAGCTAATAAACGTTTTTGCGGACCATAATACCAATCGCCAAATTTTAGTTTATTGGTTTTTATGGATGCACCGGAGTTTGGATCGATCACATGAATGGTGCCAGAACTTGTTTCGGTCAATCTATCATAACGATTGATGTTGCTCGATTCGCTATATTGAATATTCAAATTATGCGTTAGGTGCTCGCCTGTTTTTAATGCAAATCGCTGCATGATATCAAATTGTGAGTAGCCGCTTCTTTTCATCACATTGTTATCACTGTTCTTTAGCATGGTGTCTCTTTCAACGCCATTGGCATTCTTATAGCGATCAACATAATAATTACAATCCCAACTATTTGGTGTACCCGCTAGTTTTGTTGTGCCGCTTTTCAGATCTCCAAAATCAGAGTAGGTTAAGTTGGTCATAGAAGCGAAATTTTTAGCACCAATATTAAAATCGATATGCCCGGTTGTTTCGTTATTAACTGTTGCAAAACGTGTCATGGCATTTGTTTTAACCAATAGTTTGTCGGTTGTGCTGAACTGGGCGTTTTTTGTATAAAAGTGCATAACGCCACCTAAGGCATCGCTACCGTAAATTGTTGAAGCCGGACCAAAGATCACTTCTGTTCGGTCGAGCATATTTGCATCCAGTGTTATTACATCTTGTAAATGCCCGCCACGGTAAATGGCGTTGTTCATGCGCACACCATCAACCACAATTAAAACCTTGTTAGCTTCAAAGCCTCTTAAAACCGGACTTCCGCCGCCACCCTGACTTTTTTGTACGAACACGGCGCCTGTGTTTTGCAACAGATCGGCGGATGTGGCCTGATTAACAAACTCAATATCTTTTTGTTTGATCAGATTCATAGTGTATGGCACATCGATCATTTTTTCTTCTTTTCTGTTGGCGGAAAAAACGATCTCATCTAACTGCACTTGTTTGGCATATAAGTAAAAGGTTTGGTTGTTATTACTTGCCTTTATTTTTTTGAGGTAATAACTTACATTTAAAATGGTTAAAGAATCTGATGAGTCTAATGATTCAATATTGGCAACACCGCTCTCGTTGGTTGAGACCGTTTTGTTGTTTTTATCTTTAATTATAGCATTATAAATTGGATCACGTGTTGTATGATCTCTGATAATAATAGTTTGTGAATAATACGTTAATGAGCAAAACAGCATTAACGAAAGTAAAATACTTTTCATTTTATAAATTTTAATGAATGAATAAATGATACACGCTTGTTTGAGCGCGTAAAGCTTATAAATTATAAAATGAAGAATGCAGGTGGCTTAATTAGCTCGTGAAGGTGTTCTTGTTTTAATTGTTCGTAGTTAAATGGAGGATAAGATACAATACTGATCGGATTTTGGATCAATTGAGGCGAAGTGGTTTCAAAAAAGCATAATTGTAAAAATTGGATCAGGTGATAAGCTAAGGAATTATTTTTATTGGTCTCGCTTGCAAAAAAATGTTTGAATAATTCGTTCTCTGCATTATCCGTTATTATGATTACCTCATAACCGTTTTGCTTTTTAATTACGGCAAGTACTTCATGAAACTGTCCGTTGATAACTAATTCTTTATTATGATGCTTCCACTCGTAACCATTAGCGTTTTTATACAGATCGTTTTCGGCAAACATCAAATGTTGAAGTTTTTCGGAACGGTTCTCAATGGAGATCTTTCTAAACTCGCTTTTTTGTGAGTGCACATAAGATTGAAACAATAAAAAGCGACATCCTACCACAAGCATCAGCAGCAGCAGGATCATAGAAATAATATGTTTAGTTTTTTGCAACTATAACAAATCTACAATTTTTTAAGGACAATAAAAAGGAAAACAAAGGGCTAATTAAATTCGAAATAGAGCAGGCAAACTGCTGCTGCGCTCATTAAAACAAGTGTGATGAATCCAAGTAAATTGCTTTTGAATTTATTGGTGAACGTGCCCATTATTTTTTTATTATTACAAATGTGAAGGATGATGGCTATGAGGACCGGCGCCGTTAAGCCATACAGGATTGCAGAATACAACAGCGCTTTTACAGGCGAGATACCAACGTAATTCAATAACAACCCTAATAAAAGTGAAAGTGTGATAACCAAATAGAACGGCCTTGCCTCATTAAATTTTTTATCTAATCCCTGTTCCCAACCAAATGTTTCGCTGAACATATATGATAATGCACCGCTAAGAACGGGAATAGCTAACAAGCCTGTGCCAAAAATACCAATGGCAAATAAATAGTAGGATGCATTTCCTGCAAGCGGCTTTAACGCCTGAGCAGCTTGTTCAACAGTATCTATTTGACGAACGCCGGAGTTATAAAGCACAGTACCGGTTGTGAAAATAATGAAGAACATGATGAGGTTGGAAAAAAGCATACCAACATCAATATCTGTTTTCATTTCCTCCATGATCTTGTTGTTAACGATCAATTTCTTTTTTCGTTGTTTCATTTCCTCAACTTCCATTGAAGCTTGCCAAAAGAACAAATAGGGCGATATGGTAGTGCCAAGTATAGCAACCAGTATCATAATGTATTCTTTATTGAATTGAATGGAAGGAATGATGGCTGAACGAAAAACCTCACTCCAATTTTGATCGCTCAAAAACGGAACCACCAAATATACCAGCAACGCGGCACATAAGTACTTTAAGGCAGCGGCAATTCGTTTATAAGGAAAATATATGATGGAAACCAATAGAATGATGGTAAATAGAATACTAAATACACTGGCGTTGATCTGCGGAAACAATAAATTACCTACGGCGCCCATGCCTGCAATATTAGCGCCAATATTTAATACAATTGCCGGAAAGCTAAAAAGCAACATGATATAAAGCACAGGCTTTGGATAATGTTTTTTGATGGTGCCTGTTAGTCCGGAGTTTGTAACCAAGCCAATGCGCGCGCACATTTCCTGAATGGCTGCCATTAATGGAAAGGTGATCAATGCTGTCCATAACGTGCTTAAGCCAAACCCGGCTCCTGCGGCAGAATAGGTGGTAATGCCTGAAGGATCATCATCGCTGGCGCCGGTAATTAAACCCGGGCCCAGTTTTTTCCAGAAGCGTTGAAATTTATTTGTTTGTTTAGGTGCTGACATTGTTGATACATAGTAAATGTAACAATAATGCACGAGTATAATTACGATTCATTAATGCCTATAAACATGATTTTTTTCATTTTTCGGCTCATGATAAATTTGTAATTGGTATAGGATTTGGCATTTGAAAGTTCGCTGTATACGATCATTACAGGCTCCTTTGCATCCTGAATTTCACCGAACTCAAAACCTATAATGGTAATTTTTTCAGTTAGGCCAAACTTACTCTCAATTTGTTTGATCACATCAGATAATTGAACAATGTTTGAATCGGGCATTGAATTCGGATCAAGGTACGGAGCGATCTTTTCAACTGTTCCATTTTTTATCAAGCGGCAGGCACTATCAGCAATATTCAGCAAGGTGCTTGCCTCTATCAGATCAGAGATCTTATAATTCTTTTCAAAGGTTTCATCTTTACCTTTTAAAGTAATGGTAACGCCATCATAACCTTCAATTTCTTTTGGCGATAAATACTCCAAAAATTTATATGCAGAAAGTGAGGTAACATATTTTTTAGGGTATTCGTCGTTCACACCCTTAATGTTCTCTAAGGTTAAGGTCAAACGTTTGTGTGTGCCTGTTTTTGTATCGGCACTGGCCGAACTGCCAACCGATGCCATTGAGGCATCCCACATTTTTGCAACGGAGTTAGCAGCACGTTCTTTTTCTTTGGAAGCGCAAGATGTTATAAAAACCAAGAGTAAAAGATAAAATAGGTTTTTCATTTTTATGTTATGTTTATTTTTTAAATCGTT
The DNA here is from genome assembly GCA_044360115.1 of Bacteroidia bacterium. Lineage (GTDB taxonomy): Bacteria > Bacteroidota > Bacteroidia > B-17B0 > Aurantibacillaceae > Aurantibacillus. Next base: position 4,664 of record JBIKKW010000073.1, on the reverse strand, counting down.
CAAAGTATTCCTTTTCCAACGCGTCTCTGTGATCGGGATGAGCTAAACCAATAAGTGCTTTTGCACGTTGCTCCATATTCTTACCAAATAAATTCACTTTACCATATTCGGTAACCACCCAATGAATATGGCCGCGTGTAGTTACCACACCGGCACCTTTTTTAAGAAAAGGAACAATGCGTGAAACACCTTTGTTTGTAACTGATGGCAAAGCTATAATTGGTTTACCGCCTTCAGAAAAAGCCGCACCTCTTATAAAATCCATTTGCCCGCCGATGCCCGAATACTGGTAAGTGCCAATTGAATCGGAACAGGCTTGTCCGGTAATATCTATTTCAATGGCACTGTTGATAGCGGTTACTTTTGGGTTCTGACTAATAACACGCGGATCATTCACATAAGCAATATCCAACGATTTAATGATCGGATTATCATCTGCAAACTCATAAAGTTTTTTTGTGCCCAGCATAAATGAAGTAACACAATAGCCATTTACTTTTTTCTTTAAGCGATTATTTATAGTTCCATTTTTAATGAGTGGTATCACACCATCTGAGAACATCTCGGTATGTAAGCCAAGGTCTTTATGGTTGCTCAGATTCTTTAAAACAGAGTCGGGTATAGAGCCAATACCTAATTGCAATGTGGCACCATCATCTACCAGTTCGGCAACTAGGGCACCAATTTTATCTGATACAGCAGAGGTGCAATCTGCATAATTGGTTTCCGGTAATGCTTCATCAACCCAAACAGCTGCATCAAATTTATTGAACGGAACAAAGGCATCACCATGCACTCGCGGCATTTGTGGATTTACCTGTGCAATTACTTTTTTTGCGGTTTGAAAAGCTGCTCTGGCAATATCTACCGACGTTCCCAACGAGCAATACCCATGTTTGTCTGGCGGAGAAACATGAAGAATGGCAACATCAATAGGTAAAATATTTTTATGAAACAATTGAGGGATCTCACTCAAGAACACAGGAACATAATCGCCACTGTTTGAATTTACAACACCACGATTTGCTTCAGAAACAAAAAGTGAATTCACGTAAAAATGCCCATGCAATGAAGGATCATTCAGATCAACCCCTTTTTGAGTGATACTAACTAATTCAACATTTTTTAATCGCGCTTTTTGTTCAATTAATTTGTTGATCAAATAAACAGGTGTTGCTGCGCTGCCATGAAGAAATACGCGTTGATCAGATCGAATGAGTTGAAGAGCTTCATCAGCCGAAATGTAATTTGCAAATGTGGTCATTGATCAATTAAGTTTGATGCCAATTACGGTTACGTCGTCAACCTGCTCCAATCGGCCTTGCCAGCTTTTAAAGATCTCATCTAGTTTTTCTTTTTGTTGAGACATTGGATAGTTAAAGATAGACATGAGTTGGCCCTTTAATTGTTTTGACATGAATTTTTTTCCATTCATTCCGCCAAACTGATCGGCATAACCATCTGTATACAAATAAATGATATCACCTTTTTGAGCAACAACCTCGTGTTGTGTAAAAGGTTTCATGTTTGAATAATAACCAACCGGTTGCTTATCGCCTTTGTATTCGATCATTTCGGCATTTGAAGAAGTTCCGGTTACCAAGTACATGGAATTGTTGGCACCGGAGAACTGGATTTTAATACCATTATTTACCGGCTCTTTAAAAATAGCGATCAATGAAACATCCATACCATCTTTACCGCCCGTTTCAACTTTATCCGGATTAAGTGCGGCAATAATGTTGTTACGTAATTGTTCCAAAATTTCAGATGTACCAAGTATCGCTTTAGAACGTTTGATCTCATTTAATAAACTGATACCGATCAAACTCATGAATGCTCCCGGAATACCATGGCCTGTACAATCGGCACAAATGATAAGCGTTCTGTCGGGCATATCAAAGGCTAAATAAAAATCGCCACTTACAATATCACGCGGTTTAAATAAAATAAAGTGATCGTTCAATATTTGATTTAAAACCTTTTCTGAAGTTAAAAAACTTTGCTGTAATCGTTTGGCGTAGTTGATGCTATCGGTAATGTTCTGATTCTTTTCAGCGATCTCCTGATTGGCGTACAAAAGCGCTTCGTTTTTTTCTTCAATGATCTCGTTTTGTTTTAAGATCTTGAAATTGGCAGTACGGATTTTTATATAAGAAAAAACACCGCTTAATATGATGAGGGCAATTAAAGAATAAAACCACCAGGTGCGCCAAAACGGCGGTTTGATCTCAAATTTGAAAGTAACCGGCTCTTTATTCCAAATACCTTCGCCATTATTTGAAAAAATAATGAACTCGTATTTTCCCGGCGGAATATTGGAATAGGTAACTTCGGGTTTATTTGTAAATCGCCAATCGTTATCCAAGCCTTTTAACATGTATTTGTAATTTACTTTTTCGGGCGCGGTAATGCTTACACCAATAAAATTAAAGGTGAGGTAATTTTTGTCATATGGTAATTGTAATTCAACAGGAAGGTTAGAGATATCAACTGAATCGGTATACGCACGCCAATCGGTTTTTTGATAGAAGAGATCAACACTTTTTAAAAGCATGGTTGGCTCTAATTTATTTTCCTTGTCATAGGCGGCTCGGTAAAATATCAATCCATAAGTTGTACCTACAGCAACTCTTCCTTCCTGATCAACAATAATGGCGTTAGGATTACTGGTTTGCCCAATGAAACCATCTTCAGAGCCATAGTGGCGAACAACAGTTTTTCCGTTTTGAAAATCAATTTTATCAATACCGTTCGAAAGCCCTAACCATAAGCTGCCTGATTTATCTACCACCATTGATAGAATTTCATCAACTGCTGTGTATGCTTTTTCTTTGAATTTAGTGAAAGTGCCGTTGGCATATTTAAAAAGCCCATCGCCAGTAGCAACCCAAATAGCGTTGTTGTTATCTTTTGTGATGGTGCTAATGCGCTTACGTGTGAAGCCATCTTTTTCAGAAAATTGTTTAATGGTATTTCCGGCATAAACATATAATCCTTCTTCGGTACCAAACCAAATGGCGCCGCTGAGGTCTTGATAGATCTTATTAATAAAATTTTTAGTGATGGCAACTTTCTCAAAGGCTTCAATGTGGCCGTCAACAATAGTTGCAACACCGGCTTGTGTTCCTAACCATATTTCCCCGCTTTTATCAACAAACACATCAAAGATCGCGTTCATTGGATTCTCGCGATCTTTACACAAATAGCGCTTAAACGTACTACCATTAAAAACAATTAAACCATTTGTTGTGCCAATTAAAATGTTTCCTTTGGTATCGCGGTTAATAGACCAAACATCAGAATTTCCCTGAAGCTCTTTTGGTTTTGATGTATAACTTTTTACACCATTTTTAGAAAGCACGCTTACGCCATCTTTTGTACCAACCCAGTAATCGCCATTCGGATCTTGATATACTTCCTTAATATCATTTCCCAACAGCCCATCCTTACTATCATAAATTAAAAACCGCTCGCTGCTTAATTTTGAAACACCGTTTTCAATAGAGGCAAACCACAGGTTTGTTTCCTTATCTTGAAAAATGCTCCAAATGTTGTTATCTACTAACCCATTCTTTGTTTTTATCAATTCAAAACTTCCGTTACTGTTTTCTTTTATCAAACCATCGCTTGTGCCTAACCACAGTTGGCCGTAATTATCTTTTAAATAACATTGATAGGTGGCACTGATCCCAATATTGGCAGGATTAATGTGTTTGCATTGGTTATCTCTTAATTCAAATAATCCTTCACCGGTAAGTAACCAATGAACGCCATCCTTTCTTTCGAGAACGCTAAAAATAACATTACTGTATAAACCATCTGCAACTGTAAAATTTTTAAAGTTGCCATTCTCCTCTTTGAATAAACCACCACCAAATGAACTGTACCATTTATTTTGTTTCGAATCAACATCAACACTCATGATAGGCAAACTATCAATAGTTGAATTAATTTTTATGCGTGAACATTTACCATGATCAAATTGTGCAAGCCCGCTGCCGGTTCCAAGCATCGCCACACCTTTGTCGTTCATCTTAATGAAAAGAATGCGATTGTGACTTAAACCTTGTTTGGTTGTGTAGGTTACGAAGCGTTTGGATTTGTTGTTAGGGTTTACTTTCGGGTCAAAAACAGTTAAGCCGTTATTGGTACCAATTAGTATTTTACCCTCGTTATCTTTTGCCATGCAAAAAACAACATTATCACCTAATCCATTCTGATCGGTAAAATTTTCAAACGAAACACCATCGTAACGTGTAACACCGCCACCATTTGTACCTAACCAAATAATTCCTTTTTCATCTTGAAAAACCGACAGAACCTGTTTTTGTGATAAACCATTTTCGATGGTTAAATTTTTGAACGGATAGGTTTGAGAAAACAAAACACTGTTTGATAACAGTAACACAAGAAAAAGAAAAAGTATTTTTGTGCTTTTGATCATTAAGAGGGTAACGCGTTAGTAATGTCTTTAAAATTAATAATAAGATTTTGATTGGCACTAATTAGCCTAAAATAAAAAACGTCCGGTTACAGCCGGACGTTTTTAGGATTATTATAAATTTACTGTTCAATAACTTTTAAAACACGTGACGTGTTACCCGCGTTAAGTTTAATTAAGTAAACACCCGGCGCAGCATTTAAACTTTTTGCGCTGAAGG
>JBIKKW010000181.1:0-4573 GCA_044360115.1 Bacteroidia bacterium | reverse complement strand
TATCCATACCATCTTTTTGGCCATTATAGGATGTGCTTTTTAAACTTCGCTTAACTAATTTACGTGTTTCATTTAATATTTGATCAGTACTGTGTATCTTTTGTGAGATAACCACATCATTAAGTGCATTACAACAAATAACACTCATTAAGGCCCCCGGAACCCCGTGTCCGGTGCAATCGGCAACAGCACATAAAATTGTATTTCCCGTTTTGTTAGGTTTAGGTATGCCAAAAAACCAATAGAAATCTCCGCTAACAATATCTTTTGGTTTAAATAAAAGGAATGCGTTTTGTAACACGTGATGGAATGTTTCTTCCGGTGGAAGGTAAGCCGATTGAATGCGTTTAGCGTAATTGATCGAATCAATGATTTCCTTTTGCTTTTCTTCAATGATGTGCTTCTGTTCTTCAACCTCGATCTTTTGCTTAACAATGATCTCATTTGCCTTTTTCTTTTCGCGATAGGCCTTTAATAAAAAGAAAGTAAAAATGCCAATAGAGAGAACAATGAGTGACAAGAACAATTGAATGAATCTTTTCTTTTCTAATTCGTTTTCTTTTAATTGATTTTGAGCATTCAGGTCTTTAATTTGGGATGATTTTTTCTCATTCTCGTATATACTTTCCATTTCAACCAATTGTTTTTGGTTTTGATCATTGAATAAACTATCGTGAATATTAAAAAAAGAATTAAAATAATGGTAAGCTGAATCGAATCGGTTTTGCTTTGCCAATATACTGGCTAGAAATTTATAGTTTCTTCCCTTAAGGTCGGGGAAATCTGCAATATTAGCGTAGGATAAAGATCTTCGGAAATGAAATAATGCATCGTTATCCTTTTTTTCTTTTGCAAAAAATTCACCAATTGAAAACTCATTCCATGCGATACCTAATTTATCATTTTTTCTATTTCTGATCTCTGTTGAACGATCCATGTATTTTATCCCTTCTTCATAATTCTTTTGCATAAAATAGATCCCGGCAATATTATTTAAAGTATACGGCATTCCAACACTATCATTGGTAATGATGTTCAATTGAAGTGCTTCATTGTAATAGAATAGGGCAGAGTCGAGTTGATTATTCATCTCGAATAAAACACCAAAATTATTTGTAACAGAACTAAGGTCTCGTTTTTCATTTAATAACATAAGCGCTGCTTTTGCTTCACGCATCCAATCGATCGATAATTTTAAATTTCGTTTCTTACTTTCATAAGCCATAGCAGCTAGTGCATTGGCTTTTTTTCGTTGTTCATTTGCTTTTTGAAAAAGGGCTATAGATTGTTTGTGCAGATCAGATGATGAAACATAATTACCTTTTAAATAATATACCAAAGCCAATTTTTCCTTAAGATCACCCAATTTAACCGGATCGGTTTCAAGTTTACTTTCATTTAATTTTTCAAAAATGATCAAAGATTTATTTAAGTTATTTACAATAACATCGTATGGTAAGTTTATAGATCGTTCAATCGTGTTTTTGGTGATGGGCTTATTTTGAACGTTATAGAAGAGTGAATCTAATAACCCAGCGGATTGTTGAGCAAAACTTACCGTGATAATTTTATACATGAACTTTTTACCTTTTGGTCCGCCAAATTGATCGGCATAACCATCAGTATAAAGGTATAACGTATCATTTTCATGCAGATCAAGATCAAATAATTGAAATGGCGTAAGGTTTTCAGCCTGACCAACCGGCATTTTATCACAAGGACAGTTTATAACTTCGTTATTTCTTATGATTATTGGTGCGTTATGTGCTGCAGAATAAGTCACTTTTTTTGTTTGTTCATTATAGCACATTAAAATACCATCGAACCCATCTTTTTGCCCTTCTTTACTGATACTGGTGATCAATCTTTTTCGCACGTAATCAAAAATTTCATTAGGCTGGGTGATGTTTTTCTCATTTATTGCCTCGCTTAAAAAACCAATATTCAAAAGACTCATAAATGCGCCCGGTACACCATGTCCGGTACTATCACATACCGCCAGATAAAACACATTGTTATTCTTGGTTGCCCAATAAAAATCGCCACTTACAATATCTTTTGGTTTAAACAGTATAAAATTATTTTTAATATTCTGATCAATGAATTCAGTTTGCACCAGCAATGCATTTTGAATTCGCTTGGCATAATGTATCGAATCTAATATCTCCTTTTGTTTTTCTTCGATGATCTGTTTCTGATGTTGCGTTTCAATTTCCTTTAATTCAATTACTGCTTTTTGTTTACGGGTAACCTTTAATCTGTTATAGATCACTATTCCAAAGAACAAGATCAATAAAGTGATAACGAGCACAACGATCAAAATAATACGTTGTTCACGTTCTTTTGTTTTGTAGGTGTATTCTGCTTTTTCAATATTAGCCTTTACAATGGCATCCTTTTTCTCATTTTCGTAAATGAATTTTTTTGAAACCGATTCTTTCTTAATGTTCTCACTCATTAAACTATCTTTTAAAGAGTTTGCCAGATCACTCATTTCTAATGCTTTTAGGTAATTCTTTTTGAGCCGGTATACTTGTAAAAGCGTTTCAGCAGAATTTTGCATTAAAAAAGGGAATTCAATTTCTTTAGCTATTTGTAAAGCTTTAAGTGCATTTGTTTCAGCCTCATTAATTTTTTCTGCTTTCAAATTAACCTGGGCAATCGCGTTATAGGAATTTCCGATCCACTCTCTGTCATTCATTCTTGTATAATAATCTAATGCTTTGCGTATATAGAGTTCTGCCTTCAGAAATGTGGTATCATGTTTGTTAATACCATTATTGAGATTATTTGCTGCAACCATTTCATGATACATCCCAATATTAATATAAGTTGTTGCTAAACCATCCTCGTAATTCAATTTATGATTTAGCAAGTAAGCATTATGAAAATTATTGTAAATAGATTTAATCAGATTGTTAGGCACATTCTTTTCTGCTCTTATAAGATCATCAACCTGTTTCATTTGCGTTGTACCTATATTATTATAGGTACGGGCCATACCGGCGCTATCTTTTAATTCTTTTTTTAGAGCTAAACATTTTTCATGGAAATTAATGGTGCTTTTATAATCATTTTGATTACTGTACAGTACCGCAATATTGTTTAAAGATTGCGACATCCCTTTTTTATCTCCAATTAATTCGCGAATGTTCAAACTTTCATAATAAAATTGTAAGGCTTTTAATATATCGCCTTGGCTATCATAAACAGCGGCTATGTTATTTAATGACTGACCAATACCCGTGCTGTCAAATATTTTTTTTTGAAGTGTTAAGCTTTTTTGAAAATAGTTTAAGGCAGCGCGTAAATTACCTGTTTGAAAATTATTAAATCCGGTATTATTCAAGGAGGCTGCCAAGTAGCGCTTAGCTGATTTATTTATTTGTGGGTCCTTTGAATTTTGAAGTTTAGAGGCCAGTTTACCTTGCTCGTTATTATACCTTTGCCAAACCCCTTCATCGGCCAATTCAGCAATAAGATTTAAAGTTCGTAGTTTATTGGTATCGTCTTTTTGCTTACTTAATAATTGTATGAGCGAATCAACCTGATCTGTTTGAGAATATAATAAGCCAGAGATGAAACAAAGGAGTAGGGTAATATGTGTTAAGCGTTGTTTCATAATAAATACCAAATTAGATCTTGATCCCAAAAACTAAAACATCATCTACCTGCTCTAAACTGCCTTTCCACTTTTCAAATGTATCTGTTAAGATCTCTTTTTGTTTATGAAGGTCTTTTTCGGCAATATTTGCCAACAACTGATTCAATTGCTTATACATGAATTTTTTTCCTTTTGGTCCGCCAAACTGATCGGCATATCCATCAGTATAAAGATACAACGTATCATTCCTATCTAATTCAATGCTATGTAACTGAAATAAATTATCGCGAATACCTTTACCAACCGGCATTTTATCTGAAGATTGAATATAGATACCACTTTTTGAAACAATTACAGGAGAACAATTTGCTGCCGCGTAGGTAATTTTTATTTTTTCTCCGCTATTGGTTTTCTTCGATCGATCAATGCAAATCAAAACACCATCAAAACCATCTTGCTGACCTTCATTGCTAATTGTAGAGATCAAACGCTCACGCACATAATTGAATATCTTATCCGGCTCTAAGAACTGCTTTTCAATAACAGCCTCACTTAAAAAACCCATATTCAATAAACTCATAAATGCGCCGGGAACACCATGTCCTGTGCTATCGCAAACAGCTAAATAAAAACGATCATTCTTTTTTGCTGCCCAGTAAAAATCGCCACTCACAATATCCTTTGGCTTCATTAACATGAAATGCTTGTTGATATTTTGATCAATAAATTCGCTATGTGCCAAAAGTGCAGTTTGAATGCGGCGTGCATAGATCATTGAATCCAGAATTTCTTGTTGCTTTTGTTCAACCAGATTTTTTTGCTCGGTAATGATCTCGTTGGCTTTCTTTTTCTCTTTATAGTTTTTAAATACGTAAAACAACAAAATGGAGATGATCAGTAATACGATACTCACAATGTATTTGTAATTTTTTTCGGTTTTCAATTGGTTCTCCTTCACCTGAACTTCCA
>JBIKKW010000071.1:0-16157 GCA_044360115.1 Bacteroidia bacterium | reverse complement strand
AGATGCGCAACAATGCATGAAGGAATTGCATCGTATCATGAAACCTGGAGGGTGGGGTATATTTCAGGTGCCATTAGATACAACCCGTGAAATTACCTTAGAAGATAAATCGATCGTAACGGAAGAGGATCGCGAAAAGCATTATTGGCAAAAAGATCACGTGCGTTTGTTTGGTTTAGATTATAAGGATAAACTAGCAGCAGCCGGATTTAATGTTACTGTTGATGATTTTGTAAATACCATTTCGCCTGAATTACAAGAGCGTTATCGCTTACCAAAAGGAGAGATGATCTATTTGTGCAGAAAGGCTTAGTTTTCGGGTTTAGCTAAATACACACCATCTGCTTCTAATCTTACTTTACGCTGACGGTATAAAACACCAATTGATTTTTTAAAGGTGGCTTTACTCATTTTAAAAACACGCTCAATTTCTTCTGGCGAACTTTTATCGGTAAGATTCATAAAGCCATTATGTTCGTTTAGGTAATTCAATATCAGATCCGTTGAAGAAAGAACATTTTTAAAACCAATTGGCTGCAAGCTCAAATCTATTAACCTATCCGGACGGATGAGTTTCACATAACCCTTTAACTGATCTCCGGGTTGAATATCTTGATACACATCATTAGCGTATATTAATCCGCGGTGTTTATTGTTTATGATACAATTAAAACCTAAGGGCGATTCGTCATAAACCAAAAGATCAACTTCTTCACCTTGAGTGAGCGTCATATTTTCAATTTCTAAAAACTTATTGAATTTACTGGTTGCCACTACGCGTTCGGTTACTTCATCTAAATAAACATAAACCACATACGAAAAGCCCTCAAACATTTTATGACGTTGTTCTTTGAACGGAACCAACAGATCTTTTTCTAAGCCCCAATCTAAGAACGCACCAATGCGGCTTACACTCACTGCTTTTAAATTAGCGAAGTCACCAACCTGAGCATAGGGTTTTAGGGTGGTGGCAATTAATCTGTCTTCAGAATCTTTATAAACAAACACATCAACCTCGTCGCCAATTTGAAACTCGGGTTTAATGTATTTTTTGGGCAATAGTATTTCGGCATTTTCATTATCGCCTAAATACATGCCAACGCTGGTGTTTCTTAAAATTGTTAAGGTATTGGTTTTTCCGACGTGTAACATATGGTAGAGTAAAAAACAAAGGTACGTTTAATTGATCAATTACTTTGAACTTTAATGATCTTTGTTTGATAAATCGTCTTGTTTGCCTGATGGCATTTAAAAAGATAAATACCTGAGTTTAGATCGGAAGTCTCTATTGTGAGTTGAGCTTCTGAATTTGAAAGCATACCTTTTTTTACAGTATTACCAAGCACATCAAGCATTTCGTACGCGACCCATTTTAATTCATTATCTAACTTTACAGTAAATGAATTTTGAACAGGATTCGGGAATACTTTGATCATTTGATCTGCATTTTTCTGTTCATTGATATTCAAAACAAAGGCTTCTCTGATCGCTAATGGCTGATAAGGTGTATTGGTTTTTACGATCAAATACAAACCAACACATACACTATGCGTGCTATAAGAATTAAAATAACCTGAATTCCACATGGCCCAAGCAGCATTTTTCCAATTTGGGTGTGCTTCGTTTTCGTACTGCGCTATTTTCCAAATACCAACCAGTAAGGCATAGGTTATATCTCTTACGCCCAGTTGATCTGGTGTAACCACTCCTTTATTTATAACTTCGTTCGCTAAATTATCAAGCATTGCTATGGCATAAGGTTTTAATTGATTAGCTCTAGCAACATCTCCCTGATCTCTGAATGCAACATATGCTTCAACCATTGCCCAAGTGTTCATTGCTTGATACCAAGGCAAAGAATTGTGAGCATCCCACATTCTGCCGGGTGTTTGAGCTACCGAAGTTAAATTTGTAAAAGATATGGCCGGTGATGTACCATCAACTAAACCATCTGAATTAGAATCAAATAGTACGCCGGGTATTAAGCTTTTATCTAACTTAATATTCAATTCATTTTTATAATTGGCATCACCTGTCCAGCCATATAATTGGGATAACAACCAAATGAGTTTTGCAGTATAATTATGATTTTTAACACAATATTCAGAAATGGCATATTTACCGGCTAATGCAGCTGAATTCCTGTATTTTTGTTTTAAACTTAATGAAGGTTGTTGTATTGCCGATTCTATCATTTGTATTCCTGCCCATCCATGGTCGTATGCTATCCCGCCATCAAACCAGTTTGAACCATCATCTTGCGCTGCTATAGCAAAATTACTCCCCGTAAAAATACCACCAGTATAAGTTTTACAATATTGAGGTAATGTGCCACATAAGGTTGTAACTCCCGATCCAACAACACCGCCAATATAGCAACTGTTTGTATTCGCAACATTTAAATAACCATAAACACCTTCGTGCCGTGGATCAGGATTTGCAATATTCCAAGTGGCATATTGTTGGTCGTACATCATATCAGCAATTTGTGCTAGTTTTCCGTCATTTGAATAATAGCCTGCTAATTTTGCATAATAAGCACCTAATGCCGCATTGTTTTCGTATCTGGCTATACGTGCACAATTAACCGTGTAAGCATTAATGGCCGAAACATGATTGGCAGTCCAGGTATTCACGATAGTTGTTAATGTTGGCTCATTGATGTTTGGTGTAGAGTAGGCAACTGAAGTTTGAGCACAACCTAATGCGTTTCCTCTCGAATTTTTACCCTGATCAATAGCATTTACGGCATTTGCTATGGTGCCATAGCGCATTTGGTTGATTATATTATTCTCATTAATAGTTGTACCATAATCTAAGCCACAAGGAGGGGTAACTTGTGAAAATGCATTTACATTAATAATTAAGAGGGAAACAAATAAAAGTTTATTCATCTGCTTGGAGTTTTGGTTATCTCATAATTACCATTTTACCAAAATCTTTTACAAAGAATTTGTCGGCAGCAGTATTTGATTTTTCAATTGATGAATCGTTCAATCGCGTGATAACTTTATATAAATACACGCCATTAGCAAGTTTATCGCCATATTCATCTTTACCATCCCAGCTGTATTCGGTTATGTTTCTTCCAATATGAATATTTCCTAATTCATCTTTGGTTATCTCTTTAACCACTTTGCCGCTTACCGTCATTATTTGTATGGTGAATACTTCCGGTATTTCGCTTCCAGTTAAGGTGAATACAAATTTGGTATTGGTACTAAACGGGTTTGGATAATTTAAAACATTAGTAATAGAAGGCTTGTTGTTTACCTCGAATTGGATCTTGTATTCATTTGAGCCCGAACGATTTGAACTCCTGTCGTTTCCTTGAACCGTTAGTTCATATTTACCATCAGTGATCAAATTTGGGTTGTAATTGATCTTGCAGCTGTTGTTTGGTAAACTGGCAGGGGTAAACTCCAAACCTTGCGCAAAATAAATACGTTGTGAAGTGGATTGATTTGGTTGTTTAATAAACACTGAGAATGCAGATGTATCATTTAAAGCCAAAAACTTATTCTCATCTTTTAAGGTAATTAAAATGCGTGGCTTTGCAGATACCAGATCACCATTCATTATTCTTATACCATCAAAGGTTACATCTAATAGTGGATTGGTGATATCCTTATCTACCTTATAGGATAAACGACAAATATTATTAAAATGTTCTTGTTCGTTTTGATATTTGCTATTACCCGGTGTATTTACATCGATCCAAATACCATTATTTCCAACAAATTGTATGCTGTTTACAGATACTGTATCATAAATGATCTCGCCCGGTGCAAATAAATTCTTTTTAAGTTTTTGCGGTAATGTGTGTATTACCTTGTTATTGTCTTCGATCCAATAGGTTATCACCAAACTGTCTTTAAAAGTGTTATCGCTAATATTCTCAATCGGAATTCTAAATTTAGCATAATCACCTTCTTGTAAAGTATCATTAATTGCTTTAAATCCTTTAAGCGGGTTTATGGCACATTCAGGTACTTCATCAAATAACACTTGCCATTTTCTTAATTGAGGGGATGTTCGGTTTATATTATCCTTCATCATAGCAACCAGTTGAATATTAGGGTATATAGAAGCATCCACATAATTATATAGTGCAGGTATATCGGAGCTATCCTTTAAAAAAGTTGCCAATGTGTCTTTTTGCCCGTTTAATTTTATACCAACCACTTTTAAAACAGTTGTATCTCCTGCCGTTAAATCAAAAGGTTTTAATTGCCAGTGCAAGCTTTTCCAATTTAACGATGGGCCAATGATCTCTGAAGCAATGAATCCGCTATTCCATTTCGTTTTTATACTATCTTCTAAAACAATAATCTCAGATTTTTTTAACCCTTTTACTTCGTGACCCTGACCCGCACTCATTCCTTTTCGGCCAAACAAAATATACGGAACAGTGTCGGATGTTGTTCTGATTGTTGCCGCACCAAAACTTTCAAATGCTGTGTATAATGCATTACTGTAAGAACTTACATAAGCATAAGTTGGAGTAACGGCACCCATGGTGTAACCTAAAACATAATTATTAGGGGCAATATTATTTAAAAAGGCTTGCATATCGTTTTGCCAGTTGCCAAATCCGCAGTAATTATTTTGACCGAACGAATACACATATAAAATTTGGTTTTCAACACAAACACAATTGCTGTATGTTCCAGCACCTGAAAAAGGGAAGTTAGTTGAAACAACTTGCTGCGGTTCGCCACTAATAGAATCAAAAACGGCAAAGTTCCAGCCGTCGGGCGCACATCCCCAAGAAGACAAATTTAAATTATTAAAAAAGAAATTAATAGCTACCGGAGAGATATTCGGATAAATGCCATTTCTCACTTTAATTGCATGAACATTGTTAATGAAGTCAAAACGACGAATAGATTTATTATAGCTCACAAAACGATAACCATTAGTTTTAAACTGATTAAAATGTGCTTGTGACCAACCGTGTTTTGCACCAATGGTTTGAAACGAACTCTCACGCCAAACGGTACGGTCGGTAACAGTTATCGAATCTTTAGCCACTCTCCAAAAATAAACGGTGCTATCGTTAAATGGTAAATTAACTTTCCACTCAACAACGCCCCCCGAACTTGTAATTAAAGTTTGTTGAATAGGGTTAATGAACTTATCGTTCGTATCAAGTTGTAATTTATAGCGTGTAGATGGCGCGAATGGATTTGTGGTGCTGGCCTTTAAAGTAATGCTTGAAGTGAGAGGTACAACCGCATATTTATTTGGATAAACAGGAACAATATCACCGCCCTGAATGAACAGATCAACCGAACCTATAGTTGCATTATTGTTTTTTGTAACTTCATTTATCTCATTAAATTGATCAAGGCGAACTTTAAACTTATTTAAACCAATTCCTTTTTCAAAATTCAATGGGATGAATAATTCGATACTATCCTGAAAATATGTGGCATTTACCCGTTTTAAAATAGATACCGAATCGTTATTCGGTAAAAAACGATCGATCTTTACAAAAAATGAATCTTGAAGCGCTCGACCTAAATTTTTATAATGAATTTTTAAACCAATGGAGTCAACATACTTGGCTAAATTAAATTTAACATCGTTGTTATTAATTAAGTAATCCGGTTTATCTCCAACCCATATTTTTAATGAAGGATCGCCATGCAAGGTGATATCTAATGACGCATATTTTAATGAATTATCATTGGTTAATGAACACTTAACTATTGATTCCTTAACAATTTCACCTATACCTTTTCCATAACTATCTAAAGATAAGGTTTGATAAAAATAGGTGCTGTAATTGTGCAGAGAACTAACGTATCCGGTTGATGCTGCCGCTAAAAAACCTATTGAACCTTCCTGATCAGCAAATACAAATTTTTCACTTAAAGAACGTACACCGGGTAAATGAATATCGCCGGAGTAACAAGAGTTTGCCAATACAAATGGATATTTACCCTGATTATCGTAAGTTAATGGATCGTCAATGGATTGATCGAAACCCTCCGCAGATCCGTGACCAAAAAAGGTTATCAAGGCAGCACCATTTTTTATGGTGGTTTTAATACTATCGCTAATATTGGTTTGTATAGGTGCTGTTGTATTTTTTTTAAAGGTTAATACTTGCGCACCAAACAACGAATCTTCAATTATTTGCTTATAAGAATCCATGAATAAACTTAAAAACGAGGTAAGCGCAGGTGTATCTCCACCTATGAAATGCAATACTTTCTTTTTCCATTCCGCGTTACCAACTAATTCGTGTTGCTGAACTTTGGCCAAATAATCTGTAACATCCTTGTTTGTTAATGCTGATAATCTGCCAATAGGAATTTCGGGATACAAACATGTTTGGTTAGTGATGCCGGTAGTTAAAAAATTATCACTGGCTGGGTAACCCGCTGTTGGAACCATATTTAATGATCGTGTTGTTAGTGATAATTGCTCTAATTCAATTGATTTACCAACTAATAAAACATAGGTAGGCGGAGATGGTAACGAATCGTGTAAATACTTAATAAAGTTTCTAATGGATTGAGGATGTTTATTGATACCATAACCAAACTGTTCATACAATTCATTGATATTTGCTGTTATCACCTGATGATTGCCACCTTGTGTTGATTGCCGGTATGCCTTATAAGATTGCACTGAAGCATTTAAACTTGGGTGATAAATTATTACAAATGCATTTGAAGCATTAGTGCTTTTGAAATTTGTAAAGTTTTGATTTTGATTAACTTGATTTAAAACTGTTACCGTGTTGATAGCAGATTCTGCACACACTATTATCTCTTTTTGATTACCGGAATTAGGAATTACCACACGCGCATTCATACCGCCTATTTGAATAGGAAGTTTTTTTCCATTTGTAATATCATAGGCCACCAAACTACCTGTTGAACCTACGTTAGGGTTTGATAAAATAAAACTTTGCTTTGGACCAACACCATCATTTACCATTAATTTATTAAATAACACACCTCCTAACGTAGGATTTTTGGGATATTTAAAATATAAGCCATGATTGATAATTTTACTGGTTTGTGCTGTAAACGAAGGGTTATTTACCGATTGAAGCGAAAAACTTAAAACATTCGGAAGAATAGAATTACTTAATGTATAAGTTAATCGCACCGGTTGATGCCCGTAAAACAATGAATCGGAAAGGGTAATAACATTGCTTGCATTATCTGTAAAAGATAAACGAACCTGATGATCTGCTGTATATATAGTTGTAGATTGATCGGAACCGGAATAATTGATCCAAAAATAAGCAGGCAATAACGATGAAGTATAAACAGATAAACCAAAAAACGACATCGCAAAATTGTTACCCTTACTTAGGCTATAACCCGGACCTTCGGCTTGGGTGTATCGGGAGTCGCTAATGGCGTTTGCTACATCCTTCACATAATTATAACCATTAACCTGATCAAAACGTTGTTCGGCATAAAAATGATCGGCAAGGTTGTAATTGGCAATTGTAGTATCGGTTTCAACTTGATATCGCTTATTGTTGAGCGATGTATTTAGCGTTAAATAGCCGTAAACCGTATCGTTAAACAATGGTTTAAATGGTGAAGGTAAATAGCTGATATTTGAGTAAAGTAATGAATCATAATCAGCCTGTAAATTATTGGCATAGAATTCGATATAATCATTTTGATTAACCAATCCATCAGCTTCTCCTTTAAAATAAATAAACTGCTCTTTACCTTTAATGAATAATTGTAAATTTCGCGGATCAATTGTTTGAAGGTTAAATCGTGTAGCTAAGGTAGTAGAGTCTATTCGGTAAATACCTTCTTTATAAATTGGGAATTTAAAATAGGTTTGAGAAAAGCTTACCCATTCGTTACCATATTTTTGTGAGTAACTTAATTTAAAAATAAAAGAAAGTATAACAACAAAATATAGCCTTTTAAGAGTCATTATTTATTTGCCTTTTTGTTTAGATCGATCTTCAATGAAAAAATATTTGAATACAAAGCAATTGATCTATCACCAATATCTGTTAACGCATAATCTAAAGTAAAAATGCGGTACTTGATGCCAACACCAAAATTTGGTTGAAAGGTTGTAATTTGATTACTTCCTAAAACATCGTATTGTTTTTGAATATTACCAATACCACCTCTTAAAAACACAAACCCTTTATACCCAACTTCTGCACCAAAAGCTGGTTCCATACTCCAATAGTCGCTTTTAATAACTGTATTTCTAAATCCATCAAAGGTGTTTATTAAGTTCAACTCGCCAGAAACCGAGATACGGTCTTTCCAAAACAAAAAAGTTTTTGAAGCACCCAAAATTAACTTTGGCATGGTTACTTCCAATGAGTTCGATGGCACGTCGTTACCGGTTTGAACAAAAATTGCTTTTTGCTCATCGGTTAAATTATAACTCCAAGCATTAAAGGTTCCTGTAATATCTCTACCTAATACACCAAACTGCCATCCTTTGTAATTATATCGCGCACCGGCATCTAATCCAAAACCCCAAGCACCACCAAATTCACCAAGGCGGCGACGAATAATTTTAAAATTACCACCTAATTCAACTCCTTTTAATGAAGGTAGTTTGCGGGCGTAACTAATTAATGCTGCAAAATCAACGGCGTTAAATGTTTTTATTCTGCTGTAATCTACATTTCCATTTGCATCAACCAGATCTAAAGTATTTGGAATATTATCAACCCCAAAACGTAACATGGTTATACCCGCTACGCTGTTACTATCAATTCGTTTACTGGCTCCAATAAAATCGTACTTAGCTATACCTGCAAAATATTCGGCGTGCATTAAAGCCACCTCCATATCACTTTTTTGTTGCAATAAACCCGCCGGATTCCAATAACCCGAATAAGCTCCGGTAGTAGAAGCTACGCCTGTGTTTCCCATACCTAAGGCACGTGCGCCAACACCAATATTTAAAAACTCGTTACTGTACTTGGCAATTTGAGCGTGTGCGAGTGTAAAAAAAGAAACAAATATGGTTAAAAGGGCGTTTTTCATCTTGTATAAAATTAAGGTATTTTCAATAAACTTGCTATGGTTTTAACGCCTTTTTTACAAGATTATTGCTGTATAACTCACTCATTTTTAGGGTAAACAAGCGAGCACCTTTATAGTTCATGTGAAAATGATCAACAAATAGTTCACGCTGATCGCAAAAGGATAAACTTGAAAGATCGGTGTAATTATAGTTGTACGACTGAACCAATTTAAAAACGCTATTCAATAACTCAGCTTTATTTACAACATCCAGTTTACCTCCGGCAAAAATGGGCGATGAACAAAAAAACATTTCAATATTTTTAGCTCTTCCTAGCTGACATAAGGAATCTAAATAAGCATACTCAATGGGATCAATTTTTATGTTTGATGCTTTTGAAAATGTTACGTCCAATGGCTTACGCGTGTTTTCTTTAAAGTAACCTTTGTAAAACAAACTATCTGTTCGGTTTGGTGTATTTAATAAGCCATGAAGTCCGGTACTTAAATTCCTAAAACCGGTGTAGGGGAGAGAGTAAAATGGCAGATAATGAAACCATTTGAACCGAGCATCGATCTTACAAAACTCATTTCGAAACACCTCGTCTTTTAAAAACGGAAAGTAATTATTAAAATCTTTCACCTCTTTACTTTCATTGTTTAAATTATGATAATCAATGTCATATACAATTACAGTTGGAGTTTTACTTTTACTTAAATAAACCTTTAAGGCGTAATAAGCAACTTTAGGACTTGCGCCGGCCAAACTTAAATTAAAGGAGTTTGAACCGGTTATGCTATCAAAAATTTTCGTATTGTAGTGCATTTGTACACGCGATGATCCTAAAAAAACAACATCAAATGCATTGGAATTTAAAAAAGCGGTTTTGTAAGTGTTATAATAGCCTTGTTCCTGTTTCAATAAACCATAATAATGCAATTGCCTGATGCCATATAAACATAAGGTTATAACAAATACATATTTGAATAGTCTTTTTATCAAAACTGAAAATAGATAAAGGTGTTAGCGTTAAAGTTTCCGAAAACAAACAAAAGTATGATCAGTAAAACGTAAAATATTGGTTTTAATAGATCATAATGTCTTTTATACTTGTTTACAATAGCAAATTCTTCATTCAGTTCTTTTAAGATCCAGATACTTAATAGTAAAAACATTAGCCAGAAATAAAAATTATCCTGTAATTGATGTAAAGCAGAAACCTTGAATTGAAAAAAATCTGAACTAAAAATATGGCGATAGATATAACTCAGGTCGGTTAATGAATTGGCTCTAAAAGCTATTAAGCTAATGGTGTGAAAACCGATCAAATACAACCAACCTATAAACCTTGGTGCTTTAAAATTCGGGAATTGCTTTTGCAACAAAAGTTCAATGATAAACAAAATGCCATGCATGGTTCCCCAAACCAAAAAGGTATAATTAGCACCATGCCATAAACCGCTGATCACAAAAACCAGAAAAATATTCATTAACCATCTTTCATACGAAACGCGGTTACCACCCAAGCCTATGTACAAATAATCGCGAAACCAGGTGGTGATACTGATGTGGTTGCGTTTCCAAAATTCTTGAAGAGAGGATGAGAGTAGGGGACGACGCCAATTTAAACTCAAATTGATATTGAATAGTTTGGCAACGCCGGTTGCTATATCGCTATAACCGCTAAAATCACAATAAACCTGAATCACAAATAATAAACCCGCCAACGCTAATTCAAAAGCAGAGTAGGTGCTTACGTTGTTAAAAACAGGACTAACCACCAGATCTAAATTATCGGCAATAACCATTTTTTTGAAATAACCCCAGGTACAAAGCTTTAATGCAGCATGCCAATCAATTTGCTTAATATACGTTTTGATCTTCAGTTGAGGCATCAGATCATTGTATCTTACAATGGGACCCGCAACCATATGAGGAAAAAACGAAACGTATAATAAGAACTCATAAAGCGTATCGTTGGGTTTGTATTTACCTCTATAAACATCAATTGTGTAACTCAACGATTGAAAAGTGTAAAACGACAAACCGGCAGGTATTATCAGATCGTTGATCAGTGAAAAGGAGCCCATGCCCAGTTTGCCTGCTACAATGGCTCCTGTATTGTAAAAAAATGCACTGTATTTAAAAGCGGCCAATACACCTAGATTGCTAAATAAGCTTAATAATAAATACTGCTTTTTATACGTTGAAGCCGCAATTTGTTTGGCACACCAAAAATCAAAAGCTGAGGTGCCTATCAATAAAAGTAAAAACCACGGATTGTAGCTGTAGTAAAAATAATAGGAAGCAAACAGTAAAAAATAATTTCGGTAAGATGGTTTAATTAACCAGTAAATGCAAAATACAATTGGTAAAAAGATGGTAAATATGATGGAATTGAAAAGCAAGCTAAATGATCGGTTTTCTTCGGTTTAGTTTTTTTTCTTTATGAGCTTGTTTGGCCTTTGCCTTTTTAACCTTGCTGGCTTTTGATGGTTTGGTGGCCAAACGTTTTTTAGGCTTAACAAACAGTTTCTTTAAAAGTTCGGTAAATTTTTCAATGACTTCCTTTTTATTCTGCAACTGTGTGCGATGAGTTTCACAGGCCAGTTTTAATTCACCTTCTTTATTTACATGCCTGCATTTGGTAATGATCAATTGCTTTTCTTCCTCCGTTAATATTTCGGATGTGTTCACATTAAAAATAATGCCAACCTTGGTCTCAACCTTGTTCACATTTTGTCCGCCCTTACCACTCGAATGCGAAGCATGAAATTGCACTTCGTGTTTTAAGATCAGTCTTATGTTTGAATCTGTTAACATGGCACTATTAATAATCATTTGAAGATACAAATTTTATGAGCCCCTTATCCATTAATTTTGATTTGATGCGTTTTTTAATTGTATTATTTTTTCTTTATCACACCTGCTTTTCGCAAACAATTCATGATTGTAAAAAACGTTTTGATACCTACCTGAACTTTAAAGGAAGCATCTCGGGCTTTATGAAGTTTGATAAAGAAAGTATAAGTATATATAATGCAAAAGGACAAAAAGAATTTACTGCCTATGCCAAAGAAATTGAATTGTTGGCCGAGGTGTTTGAGCACTATACACCTCAGGAGCAAATAAGGTTTTATAAACACAAAGGCAATAAAAAATTAAGCAAGTTTCAACGCGACAGTATTTACATTAATATTGATCAGCCTGCAAAAAGCATAAAAAAAGATCGGCAGAAACCACTCCTCGGAACTAAGATAGCCATTGATGCCGGTCATTTAGCCAGCTCATTTACCGAAGCCATGAACGAGCAAAAATACCTGTACTTTTTGCGGGATAGTTTAAAGGATCCTTTAGATACGGTAAAGTTATTTGAAGCTGAACTAACTTATAAAACCGCTGTGATTTTAAAGGAATTATTGGAAGAGCAGGGGGCCAATGTGTTCTTAACCCGACCAAACATTTCACAATCTACTTTCGGATGCAACTATTCGTATTGGTTTGCCAATCATAAAAAAAGAGTATTAGATAGTTTGGTGAATATCCAGAAACTAGAAACAACAGAATACAAAAAACTAATGAATTTACCGGAGTATAATTTCTTTTGGGATTTTTTCAGAGATTTTGAATTGGCCAATCGCGCCAAGTTGATCAATGAATTTAAACCCGATGCAACAGCTATTATTCATTACAATGTTGACGAAAAAAATATTCCTTGGAAAAAAACAACTCAAGCCAATTTTACCATGGCCTTTATTGGAGGATGTTTTACCGAAAGCAAAATGGAGAACCTAGAGTCGAAGTTAAATTTTTTACGTTTGTTGTTTACCGATCAATTGAACCGCTCAGAAAAATTAAGTCATTATACAGTTGATCAGTTTCATGAAAATTTAGCTATTCCAATGGCCTGTACCGATGATGCCGATTATTTAAAGAACAATTGCATCACTTTAAAAAGTCACGGTGTGTATAGCAGGCAATTAATACTTTGCAATAAAATTAATTCGCCTTTGGTTTATGGCGAGTGTTTGTATCAGGATAATGTGGAGGAGAGCAAATGGCTTATGCAAAACAATATGGATTGTAATGGTACGCTAACAAATGAGCGTGTTTACCTGGTGGCACAAAGCTATTACAAAGCTTTAATGCGGTTTTTTAGAAAATAAAAAATCCCGATAAAAATCGGGATCTTTAAAAATATATTTTCTTATTCAGAAATTACTTCTTCTTAGCGTAACGTGTACGGAATTTATCAACGCGACCAGCAGTATCAACTAATACTTGCTTACCTGTATAAAATGGGTGTGAGGTCATTGAAATATCCAACTTAACTAATGGATACTCATTACCATCTTCCCACTTCAATGTTTCTTTTGTTTCAGCACATGAACGAGTTAAAAATGCATAACCATTACTCATATCTTTGAATACGCATAATCTGTAGCTTTCTGGGTGTATTTCTTTTTTCATAACAGAGAAATTTCAATAATTTTGGGATGACAAATATAATACATATTTCTTAATCTGCAAAATATTTTTATTTAACTGATTAACAATTACTTAAAGCCATTCTGAATAACAATTAAACACTTAAAAATTATCTAAAAAGCCGTATTAGTGATGGCATTGTTAGTACACAACACAATTTTGATATGTGCAAAAGTAACTCAATTGTTGTAAAATTGATCATAACTGTGTTTTTTATTTGATTTTTTGCTTGCTTAATTAGTTCTCAAATAAATTTGAACGTGAAAAAAACAATCCAAATTTTGATCGCAGGCTTAATGTTTTTAAGCCTTTTAAGCCATTCCCAGGAAGAGGTTAATCCGTATAAAAAACTCACTAAACAGTTCATTGGTGCGGTAAAACGCAACGAACCCTATAAGAATTACCGTTTTTTTGATACAAGTGTTTATGGCCGAATGATTGAAGCGCAAACAGATAAACTTATTCAGGATTTTACAAAAAAACACGGACCAATTGTTGCCATTGAAAAAACCGAACTAGATACACAAGGCTGTAAAATGGCTGCTGCAACGGCCATTAAGGTAAAAGATGGCAAATACATTTGGTATAATTATTATGATCAGGCCTCATACATTCAACGATTTGAAATAGATACCTTTTCAAAACAATGGTTTTATACCCCTGAAGCCCTTACCAACACGAATTTCACGCGAAAAGAGGTATTAATTCAGCCCAGTTATTTTACGCAGTTGCCGGGGTATGTTTATATTCCTAATTCAAACAAAAAATCGCCATTAGTTATCTTGGTGCATGGTAGCGGTCCGCACGACCGAAACGGCTCCATGGGTAAGAATAAGATATACCTGGATATGGCTTTGCAATTGGTACAAAAAGGTGTTTCGGTATTGATATACGATAAACGCACCTATGTTTATCAATTCCGTAATTTGCATTTTCCAAGCGACAGCATGGATTATAATTCAGAAGTGATTGAAGATGCAGCAGAAGCATTTTTAGTTGCAAAAAAGATCAAAGAGATCGATTCAACCAAAATATTTATTGCAGGGCACAGCCTAGGCGCCATGTGCGCACCGTTGATCGCTAAAAAGTGTAAAGGCTTAAAAGGCTTGATATTATTGGCCGGACCGGGCAGAACTTTATTAGAGATATTACCTGATCAACTAGATTACATTAAAAGTATTGCATCCGAAAAAAACAAAGAAGAAACTGAAAAGATCGTTACAGCCATGAAATGGCAAATTGCAAATGCACAAAAACCCGATCTGAATTTAAAGAGTAAAGTGATGTTGCCGTTTGGCGCTAAACCAAAATACTGGTTATTTGATAGAAATTACAAAGTGCTGGAAGAGGCTAAAACACTCACCTTGCCAATTATTTTAATTCAGGGCGGACGAGATTACAACGTTACTAAAAAAGATTTTGACCTGTGGAACGAAGCTATGAAAGGCAAAAGCAATTTTAAATCGTACTGGTTCGAAAATTTAGACCATTTATTTTTTGAAGGAAGTGGCATGGCCAGACCTGAAGATGCGGCTATACCAAACCATGTTTCAAAAAGTGTCACCAATCAAATGGCAGAATTTATCTTAAAATAGATCATTCTTCCGGTTTTATTTGTATCACTTCTCGGTATAAGAATTTTTCCTGCGTACTTTCAAAAGGCCTGTAAATGTAGTAGGCATAGCCGTCTTTTATCTTTATACGATCGGCTGTGATGTTCACAAACTTGTGCACGCCTTCGATCTTACCGCTCATGTGATCAATACGCTTAATAAATACATTGGCGCCATTTTTAAACAAGGCATAAACTTTATTTTCGGTGCCATCATAAAACAATTGTTTTTTCCAGGTGCGCCATTTTTTTGGATGATGGTAACTGATCTTTACACTGTCTATTAATTTATTTTCCTTATCAAAATGTAATATTTGGTCGGTGTGATGGTCAAATAAATTAATGGTATCGTTTATGATGAATAACGGCGCATACAAAGGTTCGTAAAACAACGATTTTGTAAAGCCGCTCATCATGGCTGCAACCACTTTTTTATCTACATGATATTCCTGAGCAATTTTACGAGCTTCTAATTGGCCACGCGGCGGCAGGTAGTAATATTCCCAGTTGTAAAGTTCCATCAGATCCTTATTAATAACAGTGTATAAGCGCTTATGCAATTGTGGTTGGGTGTGATGTATGTAAAAATAATTGAACATGGGGTAATTAATGTTTTGATCGTTAAAGTACAAATGCCCGTTAGCCGTATCATTTACAGGTTTTATGCTTTGTTCAAACTCTCTTTTTGAAACACCATAGGTCACAAACATTTGATTGATGATCTCAATTCTAAAAATGCTATCCTTACACAACAAATTAGTGTACCCCATGTGATCGTGCATCAGTTTTTGTGCTTCACCGGCCTCCTTTGGAATGGCAAAGCTCATAAATTCTTTACCGGTGTAATCCGTTAGTTTTAATTCAGCATTTTGTAATGAGCGTTTAGCGGTGAGGAGTATCAATTTATCTTCATAAAAATCAAAATCGTAAACACCGTAATTCGGTTTTCCAACCAAGGTTTCCGGTTTATGTGTGGCAAATACGGCAATGGTATCAAGGTAATTGGTGCGTTCTTTTAATTTGATCAACACATCAATGGTATCCTTGTTGGAAGTGTTTAATTGCGTTA
>JBIKKW010000070.1:0-16189 GCA_044360115.1 Bacteroidia bacterium | reverse complement strand
AATTTACCGGCCAATATACAAGTTGCATTGAGCTCAAGTGAAACAAGCTTCCCTAAATTTAAAGATTACATTTTTGATGATGCTACTTTACGTTTTGAAGCACAAAACATCACCATTTTTGATGATAAACTGGATGATAACGGCAATGCCAGTTTCCCTTTGAATTTAGATGTGCAAAAAAATGCGCCCGGTTTTTTAAAAGCAAACTTTACAACGCGTGTTTACGAGCAAGGTGGTGCGTTTAGCGTTGATCGTTTCTCTATTCCATTATCACCTTATATTTACTACACAGGTATTAAAATTCCGCAAGGCGAAAAAAACACCGGCATCTTATATACCGGTAAAGATCATTGGATAGATATTGCTACCTGCGATTTCAAAGGCATTCCTGCATCTCGAGGAAATTTAAAATTTGAGATGTATAAACTCGAATGGCGTTGGTGGTGGGATCAATATAATGATGAAATTGCCAACTACGCCTCTGATGAATATCACAAACCTGTTCAGGTTGAAACAATTTCCTCTTCAAACGGAAAAGCAAAAGTGCGCGTTAACGTTAAAGAAAATGAATGGGGACGTTATTTGATTAAAGTAACAGATCTGGATGGCGGTCATTCTGCTTCTTTGGTAACTTATTTTGATTGGCCTAATTGGATGGAACGAGATGGCGGAACAGATAATAAGATCGTTTCGAACATGCTGCATTTTACAACCGATAAAACCTCATACAAAACCGGTGATGAAGTTAAAGTAAGCATTCCATCACCTGAAAAAAGCAGAGCCTTGGTTACTATTGAAAACGGCAGCAGAGTTTTAGAAGCCCATTGGTTAGATACCGAAAAAGGCACTACCGTATTTAACTTTAAAATCAAGCCGGAATTTGCGCCAAACGTTTACGTGCACGTTTCATTGATGCAACCGCATAAACGCGACAATGATCTTCCAATTCGTTTATACGGTGTTGTGCCGATAACGGTTGATGATCCGGAAACGCATTTAAAACCAACCATTAGTATGCCAACCGAATTAATGCCCGAACAAAATGTGAGCATTACCGTTGGTGAAGAAAATGGTAAAGAAATGGCATTTACATTGGCCATTGTTGATGAAGGTTTATTGGATATTACCCGTTTTAAAACACCAAATCCGTGGAGCACTTTTTATTCGAAGGAAGCTTTAGGTGTAAAAACCTGGGATGTGTATGATAACGTAATTGGCGCATTTGGTGCAGAGTTAGAGCGTATTTTAAGTATAGGTGGCGATGGTAGTGAAGTTGGTGATGATGGTGCAAAAGCCAATCGCTTTAAACCAATGGTTAGATTTTTTGGTCCGTATCATTTAGATAAAGGCGATAAGCAAACCATTAAATTTAAAATGCCAATGTATGTTGGTTCGGTTCGTACCATGTTAATTGCAGGACACAAAGGTGCTTATGGCATGGCAGAAAAAACCACACCGGTTAAAGCGCCATTGATGGTGTTAGGCACCTTGCCGCGTGTATTAAGCGTTACCGAAGAAGTGAAATTACCAATATCAGTTTTTGGAGGAAGTAAAAATGTTGGAAGTACACAAGTAAAAATTGAAGTGAACGACATTTTACAAACCGTTGGTAATTCGGTTAAAACGATCAATGTTGGCAAGGACGATGAAAAATTAGTGGTGTTTGACTTGAAAGTAAAGAACAAAACCGGCATTGCGAAGGTGAAGATCACAGCAACAGGTGGAGGACATACAGCTAACTACGAAATGGAATTGGATGTGAGAAATCCTAATCCATACCAAACAACCATTAAAGATTTTTGGGTTGATGCAGGTAAATCAGTTAATGAAGTAATTAATGCAGTAGGTTTAGCCGGCACTAACAGCGGGGTATTGGAGTTATCTACCATCCCTCCTATCAATCTCGAAGAACGATTGAATTATTTGATCACCTATCCGCATGGTTGTATTGAGCAAACCACATCACAAACATTTGCCCAATTGTACTTAACAGATATCATGGATCTTTCACCGGAAAGAAAAACAGCCATTGAGAATAATATCAAGTATGGCATTAATGAGATCCGAAAGTTTCAATTGCAAAATGGTGCCATGAGCTATTGGCAGGGCTTAACAGAAGCTAATGATTGGGGCACAACCTATGCCGGACATTTTATGATATGTGCAGAAAAGAAAGGTTATACCTTACCGGCGGGCATGAAAAAAGATTGGGTAAATTATCAGCAAAGTGCTGCCCAAAGTTTTGAGATAAACAAGAATGCATACTTTAATAACGATGTAATGCAAGCCTACCGTTTATACGCATTGGCCTTAGCAAATCAACCTGTATTAAGTGCCATGAATCGTTTGCGCGAATATGGTAATTTGAGTAATCAGGCACGCTGGTTATTGGCAAGTGCTTACGCACAAATTGGTCAGATAGATGAGTCGGAAAAATTAATTGCCAAAGCAAGCAGCAATGTTGAATCGTATCGTGTGAATTATTACACCTATGGTTCAAGTGAGCGCGACATGGCCATTATTTTAGATGCACTTTGTTTGATGAATAAAAAACAACAAGCCTTTGCTCAACTTAAAAAGGTTTCTGCTTTCTTATCGTCAAAAGGCTGGTATAGCACACAAACCACAGCATTTGGTTTAGTGGCTGTTTCAAACTTCATCAAAAAATTTGGTGGTGCATCGGCTATGCAAGCCAGTGTTGAATTAAATGGAAAAGAGATCAGTTTAAAAGGCAACTCAGCCATCTCTCAAATTCCAATTGATTTTAAAAACGGTAAAGGCGGATCATTTAAGATCAACAACAATGGTAATGGCATGTTGTATGTAAGATTGATCAATCGCGGCAAACCACCAATTGGAAGTGAATCGGAAGGAAACGAGAATATTACGGTGAGCACAGTTTACAAAGATCTTAACGGAACAGTAATTAATGTGGATGAATTAGCGCAAAGCAGCAATTTCATTATGTCGGTTACCGTTAGAAATCTCGGAATGGTTGGTGAGATCAAAAATCTGGCCTTGATGAATTATGTGCCATCCGGTTGGGAGATACATAATGCCCGCATGGATGAGAACGAAGCAGCATTAAAGAATTCGGAGTATACTTATCAGGATATTAAAGATGATAAAGTATTAACTTACTTTGATCTGAATACAAACGATACCAAAACCTTTAACATCATGATGAATGCCAGCTACGAAGGAAGATATTATTTACCATCCGTAAATGTGGAAGCCATGTACGATAACAGTATTTACGCACGTACCAAAGGACAATGGATAAAAGTGGTGAAACAAAAAGATGAAAAAGTAGCAGGTAAATAAAACATATAAAAAACTTAATACATATTCTTACTGTTTCAGTTCTTTTAAGTTCATGTGCTTTACATAAAAAATTCCCGTTCATTTGCTTTAAAAGCGGATGCATCAAACAACAATGGGGATTTTACGAAGTGAAGGCATGGAAAAAGAACATGGACGGAAGGGCCAATGCCAGAAAAAAACGATCGAACGGTAACGCCAATCAAAAGAAAAGAAACAATAAGAGTATTAGTTCCAATTCAAAAAACGACCCTAATGACACATTGAGTTATTCTGTTGGAGCTATTGGCAAATGCAACTCAGTATTAGTGATCATGAATTGTGCTTCAAGTAATCAAACACCTAGTGAAATAAAAATTGACACGCTAGTTATCAGTTACACTAAAGTTGAATCAGAAATAAATGAATTAGATCGTGTTCAAATTGATAATTACTTTAGAAAAACCAGTGTAGAAAACATTTCATCAGTAAACATTAACGATTGCGATCCTTCAGCTAAAAAAGATGAGTTTACACAGGGGATATTAATGCAACGTGCCGCAAAATTAAGAGATGTGCTAATAGAAAAAGGCGTGGCAAAAAAGAAAATAAACACGAATTGATCAATTAATTAAAGTGAACTTTAAAAAAGAACATATCATTTTATTTATCAAAAGACATAAATACAAATTGAGTGTTTTTTTTATTTTAAGTTTATTATACTGGCTTTGGCTTCCTTCCACCCTATTTAATAAACCATGCAGCACTGTTCTGGAAGATAACAACCATCAATTACTGGCGGCACAAATAGCCAGCGATGGGCAATGGCGCTTTCCGCAAATAGAACATGTTCCTGAAAAATTCGAAAAATGCATCATTCATTTTGAAGATGAATATTTCTATTATCATCCGGGCTTTAATCCGGTTGCTATTTTTAAATCATTAAAACTAAATGTAAGCGCCGGAAAAGTAAAGAGCGGTGGTAGTACCATTACCATGCAAATTGCGCGTATGATGCGCGGAAACAAAACACGTTCTTACTTTCAAAAAATCGTTGAACTATTTTTAGCGGTGCGTATTGAGTTATCGTATAAAAAATCGAGCATCTTAAAGGTTTATGCGAGCAATGCGCCATTTGGAAGTAACGTGGTTGGTTTATCAGCAGCATCCTGGCGTTATTTCGGGCGCAGTCCTGAAAAATTAAGCTGGGCCGAAAGTGCCTTATTAGCCGTTCTCCCAAATTCACCATCGCTCATCTATCCCGGAAAAAATCACCAATCGCTCATCAACAAACGAAACCGATTGCTCAAAAAATTATGGGATAAAAAAGTTATTGATGAATCAACCTATCAGCTATCATTAGCAGAAGAATTACCAAACAAACCTTATCCGCTTCCGCAAATAGCACCTCATTTATTAAGCAGATGTATTAGCGAACATGGCTCTTCAAAATTATATCACAGCACCATCCATAAAAGCATTCAAACTCAGGTTGATGCCATTTTGAATAAACACATACAAAATTTAAGCATAAACGATATTCATAACGCCTGTGCAATTGTTGCTGAAACGGAAACAGGAAAGATCATTGCCTATGTTGGAAATAGTTCATCGCCTACAAACGAATTTCAAAATTATGTAGATATCATTCATGCGCCACGAAGCACAGGAAGTATTTTAAAACCTTTCTTATACGCCTTTATGCTAAATGAGAATAAGATCTTACCGAAAGCTTTATTAGAGGATATACCAACACAAATTGGTTCATACGGACCAAAAAATTTCAATTTGACCTATGATGGCCTAGTACCGGCAAATGAAGCCATAGCAAGATCGTTGAATATTCCCGCCGTAAAAATGTTGCAGGATTATGGGCCAGCAAAATTTCATTACCAATTAAAACAATTAGGTTTTAAAACATTCAATAAACCAACAACTCATTATGGTTTATCACTGATACTTGGCGGTGGTGAAGCCAATTTGTTTGATGTTGCCTCGGCATATGTTTCAATGGGCCGGGCGTTAATGCATTATTCAAATGTTACTGATAAATACGCCGCTCATAGTTACAAACCACTTTCATTCATCCATACAAATGAAGAAGAAAACTACAAACCAAAATTACATTCCGATATTTTGAAAGCATCCAGCATTTGGTTTACGTTTAACGCTATGACGGAATTACTTCGTCCGCAAGATTATGTTGGCTGGATGCAATTTCTTTCAAAGAACAAGATAGCCTGGAAAACCGGAACCAGCTTTGGTTTCAGAGATGCCTGGGCAGTTGGACTTGATTCAAAATATACCGTTGCTGTATGGGTTGGTAATGCCGATGGTGAAGGCCGTCCGAATTTAACCGGAACATCGGCTGCAGCGCCAATCATGTTCAATATCTTTAATATACTTTCAAATAAAAAATGGTTCACAAAACCTAGCAGTGATCTGGTCAAACTAAAAGTATGCAAACAAAGCGGCTTTAAAGCATCAGAAATATGTCCGGATGCGCAAATACAAGATTGCCCAAGTGGTTCAGAAAAAACAAAGCAATGTCCGTTCCATAAACTGATCCATTTAGATGAAAGTGGCGTTTACCGTGTTACAAGTAATTGCTATCCGGTTGCCAAAATGAAACATACACCTTGGTTCATCACATCGCCTGCGCAAGAATACTTCTTTAAGCAACACAACATCTTTTATAAACCTTTACCACCATATTTAGCGGGTTGCGAAAGTGAGTTCAACTTAAAACAACTGGACATCATTTATCCACGCGAAGGATTTAAAGTATACATACCTATTGGAGAGAGTGGCAAGCAAGGCAATTGTATCTTTAAAGCCACACACAAAAACAATACAGCAATATTATATTGGCATTTAGATGGTAATTTTATTGGCAGCACTCAAAAATTTCATCAACTGGCATTAACACCAAGTATAGGAAATCATACTTTGGTTATAACCGATCAGGATGGGGAAACAACTTCCTGCAAGTTTGAGATCATTGGCAAATAACTACAAACCCAATTCCTTGGCGTGCTGCGATGATTTTTGCGGATTCCAAGGGTCGTTATAAGATTCTTTAAAGAAAAACTCTTGTGTGTAAGCTATAGTTCTTACAATACGCAAATACAATCCAAAATAAAAGACCATACAAGGTATATACAGTAAAAAATAGCTAACAGATTCGTTCTTTCTTTTACGGAATAATGAAAAGGTAAGGAACTTTAAATAATTGGTGCAGGTGTACAAAAGAATATTAAATGTAAAAATGAACTTTAGCTGGTTTATGAAATGCAATAATAGATCAACAATATAAACCCACCACTTTAAATTTAGCACCAAATTATACGTGATATTTTCTAGTGAGGAAAAGAAGTTGGAAAAGGAAAATTTAGCATTCGGATAAAACACATCTTTATGTTTTCTTAATCGGAAACGAATAATGGATTTATCCCAACGCAAACGCTGTTTCATGAGTTTTTTAAAATCATCCGGAACACTTGTTTGGCAAATAGCTTCAGGCTCAAAAGCGATCTTATACCCGAGTTTACGCAACTTAACGGTTATATCTCCATCTAAACCCGGACCAATATCCCAAGCGCCCACTCTATCTAATGCTTCCTTTAAAAAAGCACCAAATGCACCTGAAACCACACGGTAAATCCCTAAATAACTGGTTGTGATCCTTCCTGCAGAAATGGTATCGGCATACTCAATCGCTTGTAAAGTAGTGCATAAATTATCTTTGTAATTTCGCACCAAAACGTTCCCTCCAACCGCACCAATATTTTCATTCGTATAAAAAGGTATCACAATTTTTTCGATCGCATCCACATCGTAACTGCAATCGGCATCCAAGTGTACCACAATTTTACCACGTGAATATCTGTAACCTAAATTGGCTGCCGAGGCTTTTCCACCACGCACATCGTTACGAATGAACATGGTTATCAATCCCGACTTTTGTAAACTCTTGCAAATAGTTTCTGTTTCATCATCCGAACCATCATCCACAACAATCAATTCGAAATTCTGATAGGTTTGTTCCTTCAACGAAATGATCAAATTATAAATATGCTTTCCCTCATTTTTACCGGGCACAATAATGGATATCAAGGGACGCTCAATGAACAATCGTTTTCTTCCTTCTAACAATTTTTCGCGACGTTTGCGTTCATTTAATTTCCAGATAATGAGAACGGCAAGTTCAAACACGAAAAAGCGCATGAATTCAAAAAACACAAAAAACCAAAAAACACGAATGAGTTTTAATGGTCCTACTGTAAAGATGTAATTAAAAAAATTATCAATTGCTTCAATCATGCAATGTTGAATCTGCCAATAATTTACTGATCTGTTTCATTTGATTCTCAAAGGTTATATCGCGTCGAAGTGCTTCAACCTTGTATTCGGTATGCAGATCAAAACCATCAAAATTATTATTTACCAACTCACGTAATTGAGCCGTCATTTTTTGAAGATATACATTGGTGGTATTTACTTCCGTATCTAAAACGCAAATAAATATCATAGAAGGATTTGTAATATTGATAAAATCAGTAGAACGAATATTTTCGCGTATCACTTGAACCATTTCCGTTAAAAACGCTTTTTCTTTTACTTTACCCATTTTGCGAGTAAGGTCAAAAATATTTTCTAACTGCAAACCAATGATGTTTGCACGAAGCGTTGTATTGTACTTCATACGCTCCGTTTCATAATGCATCATTGTATTAAAGGTCTTTAAATTCACCGATCCAAAGATCTCATCTTCCTGATCGGTCATTCTGCCAATAATACCGGATGTTGCAGCGTAACGGCCTTTTTTTGTAAGCTTATATGAATTAATATCTTTTGAAAGTAAATACTGCACATCACCATCATGACTACAATGCACGCATTTTGCCTTTACAACGTAATCCTGAAAAACCTCATTGCAATTTTGACAATGGTTTATCAACGAAGGCTTATCATAATCTACTCCAATGTGTCTCAAGTTTTTTGAACACTTAGGACAGTTCATGGTGCTATCAATTGTATTTTTAAAATCAGAGATCGGACCAATATAACCGCATGGGAAATGATGCACCAGGTCTTGTGACTTCATATTTGAAGAATCGCAAGTTGGACAAACCTCTCTGAAACTTAAATGACCAGCTTTACAATTGTTGCAAAAATAAGCGCGATCAACAAAATCGGGCCATATTAAATTTTCAGTTTCTGCCCAAGTTAAAACATCTAAAACCTTATACTCTTCAAATGGTTCAAAATTTACAGATACCAGAGGATAAGAGAATCCAATTGAAGAATACACATAAGGAAAAGGTTTTAACGAACGCTTTTCGCGTGTGTACATAAAACTTAAGATCTTTTTGAATAATTGAATTTCAAAGGTACTTCCCGGTTGATTATCCAAATGTGTGATACGTGAATTGATCTCATTGATCTCTCTGCATTTATCAGGTATCTGATCAACCGACAACAACAAACCATCATGTAATTCTTCTATGAACGGATCGTTTTGATTTTTATAATTGATCAAATAGATAGGCTTCAAATAATAACTCGCATTAATATGAGCCCTGAATTTTTTGAGAATGGTACGTGTAAATTCAAGATCGATCGCATCTAAAATAATGGCATTATAATCAATTAAATGATCGATCTTTAATGAACTTTCATTTTCAAATAAATAAAATGAAAGATTCTCGTAATTCAATACGTTATTCTCAAAATTTAATTTGCTTTTCAATACGGCGCTCATCTTAGTATTTAAATTTTGTAATG
The DNA here is from genome assembly GCA_044360115.1 of Bacteroidia bacterium. Lineage (GTDB taxonomy): Bacteria > Bacteroidota > Bacteroidia > B-17B0 > Aurantibacillaceae > Aurantibacillus. The sequence goes on along the minus strand of JBIKKW010000070.1, from coordinate 7,102 downwards.
GTTACACTCATTTTATTAAATATCTTCCACTTTTCTCTATCCGATTCATTCTCCGGATAAATATCACCCGCAATGGTACGCGTGGTTGGCTCATATTTAGGCTGAAATTCATCGGGCATTTGATACGTAGCAATGTAAAAGCGTTTTAAAATACCAACACTTTTTGTGCCATCAGGAAACTCCAGGGTAAACTTATCGCCAATATTAAAATACCTCAGATCTTTTTGATCGAAGAATGCTTTAATAAATGCCGGAAAACCACGATGAATATTCAATATCTCTTCTGATTTTAAAACCGTTTCTGTAGGCTTCACATAAATACGCGTTACAATGCCACTCATTGGTGCTCTGAAAAACTTTTCATGCGATAATAACTCATCGGTAAAAAATAATTTTTGGTATCGCCCATCGCCGCCTTTGTAAGATGAACCACCTTTTCTTACCGAACGTTTATTTGAATTAATTGTTCCTTTTGTAGGAAGCGGCTCAATGGAACGTATCAGTTCCTCATAAGTTGCATTTTCATCCTTTAACTGCTGGTTCTCATTTTTCAATTTGATGATCTCGTTTTGAACGGCCTCTAAACGTGTTTTTGGTAAAACATCTAAGATTACCTCATTGGTTAAACGCGCAATTTCCTGAGTGTATGAATTAATAACTTGTTCGTTTTCCTTGATCTTTGTATTGTTGATGCCAATGGATTTTTTTAAACTATACATTTCCTTTAAGTGCCAAAGATCTTTTGTTTCGCCTTGCACATTTGAAATGATATCTGAATTTACCGTTGAAGAAGAACTCTGATCCTGATCAAGATCTAAAGCGTAAGAGAACAAGGTATCATTAACAGCCACACTATCACCTTCACTCACATACAGATCGATCAAGCGCGCATCGTCGGTTAATCGAATACGTGTACTTTCTATGATCACATGGCCGTTTGCTTGAATAAAAAACAATTTAGTAACGGCATAATAAACGATCAATAACACAAAAACAACCAATAAGAAAATATAGATCAATCTGTCCCAATTTTTCTTTTTCTTGATCGCTTTTTCATTCACAATCCTGATCAGAGATTTATTTCTTTGAAAACTAATACTTTTCATTACTTCTGATTTTTATCCCTCTTCTCGTTAATATTATCACTATTTTCTTTAATACGTATGCTTGCTTTATCTAATTCATAAAGCGTTTCAAGGTCGTGGTAAGCTTTGTCTTTTATCTTTAATACTTCAAATTTCTTCTCCATCTCATCTCTATTCAAAAAATCTTTGGTGCGTAATGCCAATACTAATTTTGATTCGCCTAGTTTTACCTCTTCCTCTATTTTACGCTGAATAAAATCTTCTTTCACGTTTTCATAAGCCATTAAGAACACCTTATCGCAAGTACTCATTATTTTACTTAAAACATTATCAGGATAATTCAAAGGAATAGAAACTGATAATTGGATTTTTTGAGCATTACAAAAAGCCTTAAATTCATCGAACAGCTTCATGTAATTATTAAAATACTGCTCCTTGTTTTGCTGAAAATCTTCCATGGCATGAGGCTCAATATCCAAATGCAGACCTTTAATTGAGGTCCAGTTCACATTTAATTTTAAACTATCTAATAAACCTTGCATGCCGTTAATGATGAGTTTATTTTGACCAACCATTAAATGCGCGTTCACCATTGGGTTACCGGCAACTAAATCGTTCACTTTTGCCAGATATGCTTTGTCATTCTTATAAGAAATGATCATATCTGAAAAGTTATTTAAGCGCACATAATCCGAAATAAATTCAACATTATGATTTGCGAATGATTTGCTCCAGATGTAAACATAACTGCTGTTCTTTGGCTCAAACTCGTAAACATATTCGTTAGGATCTATCGGTTTGATGTACTCAGAAAGTTTTAAGCCAGGAACCTTTTCATGGATATTCAAAATAACACCATACATCTGTTGATGCAGATCAAGCAATTCTATGGTATTAGCCCAATAATCATCCAATAAGTATATGGCGGTGTTTGGATTAAATTCAAGATCATAAAGTTTTTGCTTTACAACTTCCGTGCGAATTAACTCTTCAAATACTTTACGTTTTTCAAGTAAATTAAAATACTGTTTTAATTTATAACGGTATTCATAAAACAAATTCAACAAATAATAAGAAGTGTTTTTACCATTAACAACATTTGCCGTCATATCATTTTGCATGGTGCGCAATTGATAATTGATCTGATCGATCTCATTTCTTTCTTTGGATGTATTATGAAGTGGGGCAGAAAAATTCAAGCCAAACGACAAAAAGTTTCTATTCACAATTGCATTATTGAACACATCGTAATAGTTATAGCGCGTGTAAGCCTTTAAACTCATTTGCTGGTAATACGAATTTAAATTTGATTGGTAATTAGGATTGGTGCCTGCCGGATCTTTTACCACCTCAGAACTATCAACAAACTTAAGCACACGTGCAAAATCTAGATCTACCAATATTGGCTTTACGTTGATCTCTTCTTTTTGTTTTATTTGATCAAAATCAGAATTATAATTCGAATATAATTTTCCTTGCAACAAAATATCAGTTTTATGCTGCATTGATTTTAAATACGCATCACCACTCAACTGCTTTAACTCCCATAATGTTTTGGCAATAACATGTTGCTTATTGATCATGGCCAAGCGTTGCTCTAATACTTTTAATTTAGCTTTGTTAAACGAATCGATAACCTTTGCATAAAATGCTATGGTTGAGTTATTATTTGACTGGTTTTGCTTTTGAGAAAGTTCAATAAATAATAGATCGTTTTGTAAATGTTTTATCTTGGTTCTATTCTCAATTAAACCACCTTTCAAAATATCCCAATCAACCCCGATCATAAACTTTCTTCTGAAAACAACAGCATCATCGGTGCTAACAAAAGGTGTTCCTAAATTCTCTTGGTATCCACCGCCTAAACTCAAGCCCAGATCTTTTTTATAGATCGTTTGTTCCAATCTGTTTCGTTTGATCATCAGATCTCTTTGATCCTTTAATGTTGATGATGCTGTAACGCTTGATACAGAAGCGGAAGTGAACAACTCCAATCCGGAACTTTCTGTTTGAATGAGTTCGTTAAAATGTTTGGCTTTGTTATCATTCCAAATGGCAGTAAGATCTTTAATGTATGCAGACACGATGGTGTCCATCCGTTTATCTTGCTGACCAATGGCAGAAACAACCAGAAAAATTAAAATAAATATGTAATTGCTTTTTTTAATAACGTATTATTTAAATATCATTTTTAATGTGCCGTAATACCCATTTTCAGTAATTACTTTAATAAAATACAAACCGCTAAATCCATTATTGGCAACCATGATATGATCTGCGTCGTGCGCACATTGCTGCTCAACAAGCTTGCCACCTGCGTCATATATCTCGCAATTGAGGTATTTAGCTACCATTTCAATTTTTAATATCGAACGATCAACGCATGGATTAGGGAACATGATCAAATTTTTATTTAATTGATCTTTTGAAAATTCAACCACATTTAAAACCGGCATGTTTTGAAAGTAAACGATCTTATCATTCGTGTTCCAATTTGCAACCAATGCATTAAGTGAAGATCCGCTTTGCGCGCGAATGTCAATTTTATTTAATTGCTGACCATTATCAATAATAAAACTGATTGCTTGAGGCAATGGCAGATATTTATCAGGCACAATTACCGTTAAAGTATTTGAATTTAAAGTTGTTTGGAATTGAATACTATCACGCGCGGCCCAGTAATCACCATATTCTTCAAGGTTACTTACAAAAACGTTTTTAGGAAGTCCGGATATGAAGTTTTGCTGCGCATTTAATTTAAACATTCTGTTAGGATGGATCAGCAATACAGTTGGTGCATTGTTATTACCGTTTCGCTTCACAACATCTAACCACTTTAAAACACGTTGCGGGTAATTTGAAACACTTATTGGATCTGAAACGATCACATCTGAAATGGTCATAGGTATTTCCCAAACCTTACTCATTCTTCCGTATGACACTCTATCTTTTTTACTGATATAAGGAAAATTGGTCAATACATCATTTGCACTAAAGGTTGTACTGAACTTATAATTTAAAGTATCCAAGGCATTTATCAATTTATCATTAAAACATAAATAACCCGGACGGAATGTTTTAACGGGAACACTAAAATTATTTTGCAATAAATTTTTTGAAACCTCGGTCTCGCCAAGCACCGTGCCGTTTTGAGTTGGATTTGAATTACCTTGATTATAGGGTAAATAACTTGTAGTTGTATTTCCTAATACGCCAAACGGAAAAATCGTTTCGTTATCAAAATCAGTAAAATGTCCAACAGAGTGACTTCCTAAAACATGCCCTTTACTAACCAGTTGCTGTACTTTAGGTATGGTAAATACATTGTAAAAATCGCTTAATGCGCCATCATTAATGTAATGCGTTGTAATGTAATAAGAGGCGCTTAATCCCATTTGTTGTTCATAATCGGCGTAATACCCCATTGTATCAAAGGCAGAAGTTGCATCAACATCGTGTGTTACTAAAACAGCGTTTTTACTATTAAAAGGACTGGTATGTAAATAAGCAGAAAAAGAAATGTGATCTAAAATAATTGCTTTTAAAAATAAAATTATTGCATCCGAACCCGGTTCAAAATCATTACTATAAGATCTATTCGCGTCAAAATCTCTATTTTGTTGATTCACTAAAATGATGTTCTTAAATGAAAAACCTAAGGCATATGCAAAACCACTTCCGAAATTACTCTTTGAAACAGCATCGGTTCCTGACTCGAATTTTGCAAGCGATATAGAGCCATTTAATATGTATGAACGCGTGTTAATAACGCTTGTAAAGGTAGTTTTACCTAAATGAATTGTCTTTTCCAAGGTATCATCTATCCAGCGGTATATAGGTGAATTTAAAAATGTATTGAAAATTAATTTATAATTGGTATTAGAATTTGTTCCTGCTGATATCCCAAACAGTGAATTAAAATACGCATCGCGCATATTGGTTGTAATTAATGCGCCACCTTTGTTCACATAATTGATCAACGAATCTTTCTCAGAATTTATCAGCGTTGAATTTTCGAGTTTACTTGAAACAATTACAACACTAAATTTTGTTACGCTATCTACTTCTGTGAAAATTTTATACGGAAGTCCACTAACTTTTAAAATGTGTGTTAACGAAAAAACTTCAGCGTCATCCGTTTCACTATTTCGAGCGGTAACATCCAAAATAGCAACCTGCCTAACACGATCAGTTGCATAACAAGTTGATCCACTTAAAAAGATCATGTAAACAACTATAAATACGAATGTTAGCCTCATTTTTTTGGGAACACAAAATTAGAATTATTTTCGATAAAACCTATTTTTTGGCAGTTAAATAACTGCTGCAATTAGGTTAAATAAAAACAAAAAACCCCGACATTTCTGTCGGGGTTTTTATATTATTCAGCTGTCAGGCTGAGCGAAGTCGAAGCCTAAGCTTCTGTTTCTATTTCTTCTTTACTAGCCATTAAACGTTCGTATTCTTCCTTGCTTCCGATAACCAATTTTTCGTACTGACGTAAACCGGTACCTGCAGGGATCAAGTGACCAACGATCACGTTCTCCTTTAAGCCGTTTAATGTATCTACTTTTCCGTTCACTGCTGCTTCGTTCAATACTTTTGTAGTTTCCTGGAACGATGCTGCTGAGATCCAGCTGCTTGTTTGTAATGACGCACGCGTGATACCTTGTAAGATAGGATTTGCTGTAGCAGGAACCGCATCACGCGCTTCAACTACCTTCATATCTTTACGCTTTAATACCGAGTTCTCATCACGCAATTTACGTGCAGTGATAATTTGACCACGCTTCAATTCAGCGCTATCACCCGGATCTAAAACAACTTTCTTACCAAATACATTGTCGTTCTCAGACATGAAATCAACTTTGTTTACTAATTGTTGTTCTAGGAACATAGTGTCGCCCGGATCAACGATCTCAACCTTACGCATCATTTGACGCACAATGGTTTCAAAGTGTTTATCATTTAATTTCTGACCTTGTAAACGGTAAACCTCTTGGATCTCGTTAACTAAGTATTCTTGTACTGCAGTAGGGCCTTTGATAGATAAAATATCGCCAGGACTAACTGCACCGTCTGATAACGAATCACCAGCACGTACGAAGTCGTTCTCTTGAACTAAAATGTGTTTACTTAAATTAACCAAGTAACGGCGTTGCTCACCTGTTTTAGCTTCAACAACCACTTCACGGTTACCACGCTTGATCTTACCGAAAGTAACAATACCATCGATCTCAGATACTACAGCAGGGTTAGAAGGGTTACGTGCTTCAAACAATTCGGTTACACGAGGTAAACCACCGGTGATGTCACCAGTTTTACCTGTAACACGAGGGATCTTAACTAATACAGTACCCGGTTCAATTTTAGCACCTTCGTTAATAACGATGTGTGCACCTACCGGAATGTTATATGTTTTAAGGATCTCACCTTTCTTATCAACGATCTTGATCATAGGACTCATTGTTTTGTCCTTACTTTCAATGATCACTTTCTCACGGAAACCTGTTTGCTCATCACTCTCTTCACGGAAGGTTACATTTTCTTTGATATGCTCAAATTCAGATGTACCACCAAATTCAGAAACGATAATAGCGTTATATGGATCCCAATCACAGATCATCTCACCTTTCTTAACCTTAGCACCCGGTTTGATGTATAAATTAGAACCATATGGGATGTTACCTGTAGTTAAAGTAATTCCAGTATTTACGTCAACGATACGAACCTCAGTAGAACGACCGATAACAACATTTACTTTCTTACCATCAGGGTTAACACGCTCAACAGTTCTTAATTCATCTATCTCTGCAATACCATCGTATTTAGCAATTAAGCTAGATGATGCAGCAACGTTACTTGCAGTACCACCCACGTGGAAGGTACGTAACGTTAACTGTGTACCAGGCTCACCGATTGACTGTGCAGCGATAACACCTACAGCTTCGCCTAACTGAACTAAGCGTCCGTTTGCTAAGTTACGGCCGTAACATTTCGAACATACACCAGTTTTT